>CAZGYL010000491.1:0-4583 GCA_964529985.1 uncultured Planctomycetia bacterium
ATGTTTCCCGGAACGGTGTTCCCTAGGCGCCTTCCGCAGAATCCGGCAGTCAAAAATACCTCCGGCAATCGCCTGCCCGTGAGCTTTGAAAGTGACCGTCACACTTTTCTTCCCGCTTACAAGCTCAGCGGCAATGGGGTAAAGGACATCAAAGAATCGCCCGGGCCGGTTGTCCTGAAGCCTCTGCGTGGCGATCTTCTTCCCGTCGATCAATATGTCGAAGACCCTGTTTCCCCTATCACTCCCCCAATAAGTGACCATAAGCTCGCAACGGCCGTCCTCAGGCACCTCGAGCGTATAGGAGAACCAGCCGCCGCCGACTGCATGCCTCCACCTCCGCCCCCCGAAAAGACCGGACCCTGTTTTCTCGCCTCGAAGGTTGTGTTTCCTTTCGCTCTTCTCTATGCCTATTCTCACCCGGTCCACAGTGCGGCGCTCAAGCATTCTGCGCCGTTCCTGCTCCTTGAGGTAGGCCTGCCTGCGGGTCTTGAATTCTTCCGCACCGACAACATCCCAATAAACCGCGTAGAAGCGCTCCCCATGCATTTTGTAAAAAGGCTCGAAAACAAGGCTGCAACCCTCCGGCCTGTCAAAGGCCCGAAAACGCTCTGCAGACCCCTTGAAACGCAAGGGCTTCCCTGCAATGGGCTGAAGCGCGGCCGGTGCCTCTTCCAGCGTGCCTACAACGAGGGGAATCTCCTTTGCGGGATCCACTTGGGCGCAAAGCACAATCGGACCTTTGAGGAACGCGATTCTTTTCGGATTGTCCCTGAAGCCTTCGCAACGCACCGTCATGGGAAGGCGCACAAGAAGCCTGTCGCCCGGCTTCCACCTGCGCCGCACAACTGCGTATCCGTGGCTTTCGCGGAACGGAACGGCTTTTCCGTTCACAGCAAGGCCGAAGCCCTCACCGGCCCACAGCGGGTGCCTCACTGCAAGCTCAAGCTCTACGGGCCTCTTGCACAGAAAAGTAAGCGTGCTTTCCTCGCCCTGAGGGAAGTTCGTCTCCTGCCGCACCATAAGCCCGAGCTCCGGCCAGTTGAGCTCCGATGCGATGAAAAGATTTACGTAGAGCCGCCTTCCGCCGTCGTGAAAGTAGATGCTGTCGCCGTACTTGGCATGGTTTTCAATGCCTGTGCCGGTGCAGCACCAAAACGACTCTGTCGGGGTACTGTAAGTTTTCCTGCTTCCTGATCGAAGGGGCACGTAGTAGCACATCATTCCGGTTTCAGGGTTTTGGGAGGCAAGAATGTGATTGTACAGCGCCCTCTCGTAGTAATCCGCGTACATTCTGTCGGGATACCACGAAAAAAGATGGCGGGTCAACTTGAGCATGTTATAGGTGTTGCAGGTTTCAGCAGTCGTCGGGCTCAGCGCTTCTGACAGGTGTTCCTTCGGCGAAAAGTGCTCGCCGTTGCTGTTTCCGCCGATTACGTACGACCGCTCCTTTACCACGGTTTCCCAGAAGAATTCCGAAGCGCGTTTCAATTCCTTCTTTCCTGTGAATTCGTACTGCCTTGCAGTGCCGATGAATTTCGGAATTTGTGTATTGGCATGAAGCCCCGTCAGCCTGTCCTCGCCTCGCGCCGCAGGATCGATAACCGCATGATGATTGAACCGCAGCGAAAGCTTCAGGTACTTCTCCTTCCCGGTGGCGGCGTAAAGGTTTACAAGAGCCTCGTTGATTCCCCCGTGTTCGGTATCAAGCATGCGTTGCATAACTTCGTCGCTTAGTCCCCGGACACGGCGTTCGATCCAACCGGCGAATTTTTCCGCCGCCTCAAGAGCCTGCTTGTTCCCGCAGCGTGCGTACACCTCAAGAAGTCCGGCAAGAATCTTATGCAACGTGTACCACGGCGCCCAAACGCGCTTGCGAGCGATCACCCTGTCGATAAAGCTTTCCGGAAAGGCGCTCAGGTAACCTCCCCCGAGGGCCTGCTGGCACTTGGCAAGCTCAGCGACCATGTAGTCGGCGCGTTCTTTGAGGCGCTTATCCCCTGTACTTGCGTACATTAGGGCGCAAGCTGAAAGATAGTGGCCCGTAAAATGCCCCCGCACCTCGCAGCGCGGGTTCTCCCAGCCTCCGAGGGGCTTTGCAGAAGAAGGAATGCCAGCGTTGATACGGAAGTTGTGCAGGAGTCTCTCGGGATCGAGACTCAGTAGGTATTTCCTCTCAAGCTCCATAGCGCGGTGGAAAGGGCCGGGCAACAGCCGGACACAGCGTAGCGGGAAAGCGTACGCTCTGATCCTCGCTGCGTAACGAGCCCTCAGTCCAGGATCCGGAAGCTGGGGTATATCGGGAAGCGCCCGCAGGACGCCCGCGAAGGACGCCAAAGCCAAGACAAGAACTCGTGCCGATCCGACTGAAACCCGGCTGTTTCTCATGGCTTTTCCACCTCCTGTGCCGTTTCCGTTACCCAAGTGCGTTTATTGCGGCCCGGGTACGATCGCGTCGATCCCGGCAAAGAAACCCTCTGAGTCCGCATTACGGCCTACTGCAGTAAGTCTCAATCTGTTTGCGCGCTCTATCAAGGGAGCGTTTTCATACACTACCGTCTTGGTCCCGATCCCGGGGCTGTAAAGATCGATCGCTTCTTGCAGAACTTTCCCGTTCAACTCCACGCGGAACCTCCCGTAATCCCATGAGGTGACGAAGCGGATGGTAAGCTTTTTCTTTCCCGCCTCAGCGGGAAAATCGATCTCAAACCAATCGCCTTCCTTGTAAAGCTTCACAAAAAGCAAAGCTCCCTGCGAAAGCGGAGCCCCTGACTCGACACCTATCCTTTGCCGTATCGCACGCACACCCCTGCTTGCCCTTGCAACACTCAGCGACTCAGCTTCGAGCGCGCCTTTCAGCCTGAAAGGAGAGGGCCAGTTGCCGATCCAACCTTCGGGGTACCTGCTGTTTCCGTGAAAGGACCAAAGATCGAAGGAGTCGGGATTGAACCTGCCCGGAGAAAGGTACTGATACTTCTGCCTCCAAGGATCACGCGGGATTTCTCTTACGTAAGGCCACCTGCCCTTTCCACGGAACCACGCCGGTTTCTCCAAGAGATCTTCCAAAGAAGCCGGATAAACTCCGGTATCGAGGTGGAATATTTCTACAGCGCGTGAGAGAAATGCCACGGTTCTCCGCGCTTCCTGAATCCTCGCCTCAAACAGCGCCTTTTCCCGGGCGAGGTATTCCTGCATCATTCCATAGAGATCGTCCCATGGAAACTTGCGCAGCGAGATCGCATCGAGACGCAGATTGTACCTGGCCCCGGAAGTGGTCCCCACACCGGCCAGAGGGTTTGCCCCCACGCACTCAAAGCGGAAAATATAGGGCCCGCTTTTCAGCTTATGAAGCCCGACTTTCTTCTCAAACCAGGTCCCGTAAAGAAAGTTTTCGGGCCTGTTTTCCTTCCATGCGAGGTAAGGATCAAAGAAATCCATTTGCCGATCAAGCAGTATTTCTCCCTTGTCTCCGGGCTCGGTGCCGCTCGGGCGGAGAGTAACGCGCCAGATGCCCCCGGTTCGGTACAGGCACTGAAACACCGAAATCGAATACGTCCCCGGGATATCAACCGTGCAGGGGATTTCGAACCAACCTCCCGGTCCTTGGTTTTCGACATACAGCGCGCGTTTAAGGTTGCATACCCTGTTCGACCGCCTCCGCACGGTAACACCGGGTGATGTTCTGATTTCGCTGAGCAGGTCCACAGGCTCCACCACGATTTCATGGTTAAGGCGTTTTTCAACCGGCGGGAACTCTGCGAAAGGCTCTGCTATCGTTTTCTGGTACCAAAACGCCACGGAAGAGCAGAAGTCGGGCCTGTATTTGAATTCGTAATGAAAGGCCCGGCCGGTTTTCGGATCCCTGACAAGGCAATAGCTGCGTCGTTCTATTTCGACCCTAAGCGATTTCTTGAAGATTACAGGCGCGGGTATGTGCCACCTGTAGGCCGTGAAGCGGCAGTCTTCTCCATTCGGCTCTTTTATGGTGACGCCCGTGTATGCATGCGAAAAAAGCCTGAGGTTCCAGGCATCGTTGAAGTAATCTTCGCAGCCGGTGCCCACCACGGAAGGCTCTGCTTCGCCGTCAATGTAAAATCTATCGTCCGACTCGCCGAACCAACTTCCGTAACTGCACTGGATCGAGAAAACCGTACCCACGTAGTGGCCTTGGCCTTTCCCTTCAAAAACAACGTAAGGGGAAAAGGGCTTGGCGGGAAATTCCTGCCTGTATCGCGCGTGGAAGTAGTACATGTCCGAAGGCGGCTTGTCGAATTGAATCCAGTCGCACTGCCAGTAGACCGTAAGCCTGTGGCGCCCTTCGTTCGTAACTTCGATCCGCGCGGATTTGCGAAACGGCATGCGCCAGTAGCAATTAAGCGCCCGGCCGTAAGAGCTCACTTGCACCGGCAGGGAGTTCACATTCGCCCGCATTCCGTTTCCCGCAGCAAAGAAGTCGCCGATAGGAGTTTCCACTGAAGGCACTTCTGCGCCGTCCCAGTAAATCCGCAGAACAAGTGTTCGGGGGTACCGCCGGTCCTTGCCTGCGATCGTAAACCACATGTGTCTTATCTCGCCCGGTCCCTGAA
>CAZGYL010000492.1:0-4570 GCA_964529985.1 uncultured Planctomycetia bacterium
TTTTCTGCGGCAGGTCCGCCGACGCTTATATCAAAGAAGAACGGGAGAAATTCCCTGGCACCTGGGGTTGGACCCTCTATTGCCGCGTGGGCGGCACAAAAGGAAGGGCCGACAGAGCATTGCTTTACTTCGACCTGAGCGTGATTCCCCGCACTTCGGTAATAAGAAAAGCGGTCCTCCGGCTTTCTGTCGTCCAAAGGAGACCGGGCGCCCTGCGCCGCAGGCGCTTCGGTGCTTTCCTGCTCCAGCTCCCTGAAGAGCCGGGCTGGAAAGCTGCAGAGGTTACAGCCGGCCAAAGAAGAGCCGGGGTTTCCTGGCCGAAAGGCGGGATTCTTGGCTGTTCTTCCGCCGAGCCCGTAGCTGTAGGACGCCTGGTGGAGTCAAGGGATCGACCGGCAGGCAGGGACGGCGGACTTTTCATGGAATTCGATCTCACAAAGGCTGTCCGCGCTTGGGCGAGCGGAAAGACTCGAAACTGCGGGATAGTTATCGACAGCCGCCTGGAGGGCGGAGCGTTTGACTTCTACAGCTCCAGGTACCCCGACCCCCACTTGAGGCCTTATCTGGAAATCACGTTGTCGCCCCCCTTGCGCCTGAAACCCTTAAACGTAAAGGCCGGAATCAGCCTGCCTCCCGGGGATTTCTGGGTTGAACCAATGAGGCGCGTGCACAGTCGTTTCAAAGGCAAGCCGGGCACGCTTGCCCAATACGGCGACAGCATCACCGTAACAATGGCCTTCTTGGCTCTTCTGAGTTGGGGGCCGAAGATAGCCCCAAAGAACTGCCCTCCTGAGGTCCAGCGTGAGATGGACCTTATAAGCCGGTACGCGGACAGAAAGCTCTGGCGGGAATGGAAAGGCGCCCGCTGGGGAAACACAGGCGGCATGATGTCTGATTGGTTTCTTGCCAACGTCGACAAGTGGCAGCAAAAAATGAGGCCCGAAACAGCGGTGGTCATGTTCGGTACGAATGACATAGGTCGTATTCCACCGCCGGCTTACACGGAGAATATGGCCGCCGGCCTGAGACGCATAATGCAGTACGGAACGGTTCCGATCCTCAGTTCGATCCCACCCGCCAACAAGAGGGGCCACAGGGAGTACCGGCTTGCTGCGTTGAATATCGCGGGACAGTTCAAAATACCTTTTATCGATTATCACGCCGAAATACTGCGGCGGAGGCCGAACGATTGGAACGGAGCGCTTGAAAAATTCAAGGCCTACCGGGGCTACCAGGTTCCCACCTTGATAGCCCGCGACGGCATCCACCCTTCAAACCCGAAGCAGTACGTAAACGATTTCAGCGAGGAAGCCCTGCGTTCAAACGGCTACACCTTGCGGAATTACCTGACCTTGCGAAAGTACTACGAGGTCATCGTCAAAGTTCTTCAGGCCTCCCGGCCCATGTGATTCTCCCGACGCCCGAGCAGTTTCGGGGCTCAACCTTCCCGTGCCTTAAGTAGAAGTCCGCGCCCTGGAAGCTCCCGCGCGGTCTCTGTAACATGTAAAAGACTGTTCTTGAAAGGAGAAACCATGGTCTGGAGACGAATCCTCTTTTCTCTGTGTGTGTTTTCGCTCTGTGTATCTGCGGCACCGCTCAGGCCGAACGTTCTTTTCATTGTGGTCGATGACCTGAGGCCTGAGCTTGCCTGCTACGGTGCCGCTCACATAGTAAGCCCTAATATCGATAGGCTCGCCTCTCGAGGTGTGCTCTTTCAGCGTGCGTACTGTATGGTTCCTGTATGCGGGGCTTCGCGCGCAAGCCTCATGACCGGTCTGAGGCCCACACGAAACCGGTTTCTGACCTACAGGACCTACGCCCAAGTGGATGCCCCGGGCGTAACTCCCCTCAACAGTCATTTCAAAGCTCACGGGTATTACACGGTATCGAACGGCAAAGTCTTTCACCACGCCGATGACTGTGTAGAAGGTTGGTCGGAAAGGCCGTGGCGGCCGCGGGCACAGACGTATGCGCTGCAGGTCAACCGGCGCAAAGCCCGGACAAATCCGAATCGGCGCAAACGCGGGCCTCCGTTTGAAGCCGCAGACGTACCGGATGAGTATTACGCGGACGGAAAACTTGCCCGAAAAGCCGTACAGGACCTGAGACGGCTCGCTGCAGGCAAACAGCCTTTCTTTCTCGCGGTCGGGTTCTTCAAGCCGCACCTTCCGTTCGTTGCGCCGAAAAAATACTGGGATCTTTACGATCACAACAAAATCAAGCTGCCTTCGAACTACTACGTTCCGAAAGGGGCCCCAAGGGTCGCTCTCCACAACTCCGGTGAACTGCGGCAATATGCTGATGTACCCAAGCAGGGGATCATACCCGAGGAACTTGCACGGTGGTTGATCCATGGCTACTACGCCTGCGTCAGCTATACCGACGCGCAGATCGGGTTGCTTCTTAAAGAAATGGATCGCCTCAAGCTGTGGGATTCGACCATCGTGGTCTTATGGGGTGATCATGGCTGGAACCTCGGCGAGCATACCCTCTGGTGCAAACACTGCTGTTTTGAAACTTCGATGCGTGCGCCCTTGATCGTCGCCGCACCGGGAATCCCCGGGGGTAAATCCACGGAAGCATTAACCGAGTTCATTGACGTTTACCCGTCCTTGTGCGAGCTTGCCGGCCTGCCCAAACCCGGTCACCTGCAGGGCAAAAGTTTCGTTCCGGTGCTCAAGAAACCCACCCTGACTATTAAAGACTGCGTGCGGGGGCGCTACCTACGCGGCGATACGATAAAGACAGCACGCTACCGCTTTACTCTTTACACCGACCGCAAAGGCGCGGAACTGGGAAGGATGCTCTACGATCACATAACCGATCCCGGGGAGAACGTGAATGTAGCGGGTGAGCCTGCGAATGCAGGCATAGTGGAAAAGCTCAAAAGCCGGCTGTTTCGTTGATACGTTATATCCGAATCAACGGGACTCGGTGTTTTTTCTCCATAGCGGCGGCGTTACGCCGACTGGTCAAGCTGCGTGTTTTTCCGTCTTTTCAAGCAAAGGTGCCGCGTTGAGGTTGATATGAAGAGGGAACGCATCGAAGAACTTCTCGCTCTCTATCGCAACGGGCTCTTTGAAGATGTCCTGCCTTTCTGGCTCAGGCATTCGGTGGACCGTAGGTTCGGGGGCTTTATGACCTCGCTTAACCGCGATGGGTCCGTCGTGGACACGGATAAAGCCATGTGGCAGCAGGGGCGTTTCACATGGCTGCTCGGGGAGCTTTACAACAACGCGGCCGGGATCCATCCCAAGTCCGCCGAAGACCGTGACCGCTGGCTTGAGGCCGCTCAGCTCGGGATCAACTTTATGGATCGCTTCGGATACGACCCTGCGGACGGCCGCATGTGGTTCCACGTGACACGTGAGGGCAGGCCGATTCGCAAACGTCGCTACGCGTTTACGGAATCGTTCGCCGCCATCGGTTACGCGGAATATGCTCAGGCGACAGGCAAAGAGCAATACGCTGAGAAGGCCGTAAGAGCGCTGAAGACATTTATCGACTACTGTACGGTCCCGCGCCCATCGCTGGCCAAGTTCACCGATGTGCGGCCCATGCAGTCAATAGGTTTCCCTTTGATAATGATCGGGGCCTCGCAGGAGTTGCGCGATTCGATAGACTGGCCTGAAGCCGATTACTGGATCGATCGCAGCGTTGAGACCATTGAGCGTTATTTCCTGAAAGAAGATCTCCGGGCCGTTATGGAAAACGTAGGTCCGAAAGGAGAAATCTACGATCACTTCGATGGCCGGATCCTCAACCCGGGCCATGCCATCGAGGCTGCATGGTTCATAATGCGGGAAGGCGAAATAAGAGGCGATCAGCGTCTTGTAAGCCTCGGGACGAAAATGCTCGACTGGTCGCTGGAAAGAGGATGGGACGAAGAGTACGGCGGATTACTTTATTTTGTGGATCTGAAGGGTTTGCCGGTTCAAGAGTATTGGCACGACATGAAATTCTGGTGGCCTCACGCTGAGGCTTTGATAGCCACTTTGCTCGCCTGGCACCTCACCGGAGAAGAGAAGTACGCCCTCATGCACGAGAAGATCCACACCTGGACCTACAGCCGCTTCCCGGATCCCGAGTACGGAGAATGGTTCGGGTACCTGCACCGGGACGGCGGGCTTTCCTCTCCGCTTAAAGGAAACTTCTGGAAAGGGCCCTTCCATATTCCAAGAATGCAGCTTGTCTGCACGAGAATCCTCAAAAGCAAGCTCGAGCACGCAGAAGAATAAAGCGGCTTATGCCTCAGTGCGAGCCTATATAGGCGTGCATGATTCGTAGAATCATGTTCTCGTTTGTGGTCAAGACAGCGAGAGGCCTATGTGGTACGTAAGGTTTTGGGCCAGCGCCTCTCAGACAAGAGTCGTAAGGGTTCAGGTGAACTCGGACTGCTCGGCTTCCGGCTGTCTCTTGAAATCCCCCCCTCCCGTCCCCCCCTTTCGGGAGAAGGGGGGGATGCGCCCGCTAATGCGGGCATCGAGGGGCGAAAGGGTGTCTACGAATTACGCGCGGTCATATAGTGCCTCATGCAGAAATCACTTTCCCGTTCCTACAATTCGCCCCG
>CAZGYL010000493.1:0-4558 GCA_964529985.1 uncultured Planctomycetia bacterium
CAGTCTTGACCGCGAACGAGAAAAAGATTCTACGAATCATGCACACTTATATAAACCACGAGGCGCTTCTGCTTTGGTGGGACTACGGCGACCCGGTGGCTTTTGAGCGTTGCCTGCGCGCAGCTTTATCCCTTCAAAAATTGACGGTTTTGACCCCAATAGGGCACCGCCACTTCAAATCCCAAAAATGCGGGGCGGAGGACCTCTATCTGAAGCGGCCTACAGATATAGACGGCCACGCTCACCCGCTCATGTTGCACCCCGCTTTTGAAGTTGTATGGTACAGCGGAAACCCGACGGTCCTTTCCTTCCTGCGACAATGGGCCGACGGTTGGCTCGAGCACATGAAACCCGGCAAGTACGCAACAGCGGTTGAAGTGGCCACCGAACGAGTGGTTTCAACTACAAGCCGGCCTCTTTACGGCGGCTACGGGGCGCTGGGATCGGCAATGGCGTTCATGTATCAGCTTACAGGTGAAAAACGCTATCTTAAGCCCTTTTTCGAAGAGTGGCGTCGGGGACGCAACTACACCTCACCGGGGAATCTGCTCCCTGAGATGTTCCATTGCGGCGCGCTTTCCGAGCTCCCTGAAAAAACCTTGCAAAAGCTGGCCCGCACAGACGGCGTTCTGGATTTTCTTCTGACCGGCCGGAAGGAAACGCTCATTAAAGCTCTCGCAAAGGATATTGCAGAGATTCAGCGCTTCCGGATCATGTACACAAGCGCCGAGCCCTTCACCGATCGTGTTTTTCTTACCGCTGCAGTAAACCTTGCAATCGCCTCAACGGGGGGCTATGCGACGCGCAACAAACTCAACCAATCCCAGGCTGTAAGCTGGGAAGGCTTTGGAGAACAAATCGCACCGCTTGTAAAGTGCGCGGGAGAGCGCCGTTTTCAAGCCCTCATATACAACTTCGCTTCTCAGGCCGCTGAAGGGAAAGCCCGTTTCTGGCGTTTGAAGCCGGGGCTCTACCATGTGAGGGTGGCCGTCGACCATGACGGAGATGCCGAGGGAGAAGAAGTTCTAAGCGAGTGCGAAGTCCCACTCCAGCGCGCTTCAACAGTTCAATTTGCAATTCCACCGCGCCTTACGGTCGTTCTCTCATGCCGGCAAATCAAATCTGGACAGCCTCTTTTCCCCCGTCCTGATCTCGCAGTTTCAGGGAGGGAAATCAGCTTTAAAGGCTTGACCCTTACGGTTCCGGTCCACAACATAGGAAGCTCACCGTCTCCTCCGACGAAGCTGCTCGTGCGTAACTCAAGAGGCAGAGAACTTGCAAGCGCACCCGTTCCGGCAATCCAGGCGCCTTTGGATCTGCGCCCGAAGGTAGTGCGCATCACCGTGCCTCTTCCGTCGGATTCACTTGCTTTTCCATTAACCGTCGTCATCGATCCAAGTGATACGGTGCGGGAGATCTATGAGGGGAACAACAGCGCCGAGCTCGCACGGTGACCGGAGGGCGCTTTACGACAAAGAAAGTCCCACGCGGTCCTTCTAAGCGCGGCGCCCGCAGGGGGGTCCGTATCGTTGATTTCAGGCCCGCCGCCTTACAGTTTTTGGTTTGGCCTGCCGTAGAGATACCCCTAGAATTGACAGATGTCCTATCTGTACGCCCTCAAGGCGGCGGAAAGGAGGTGTGCCTATGAGGCGTACTTGCAGGACAAGCGCTGCGTTCACGCTGGTCGAGCTTCTCGTAGTGATACTTATAATCAGTGTATTAGCCGGATTCCTCGTACCGGTTGTGAGCGAAGCGCGCAGGCGTGTTTGGCGTGCCCGGTGCCTCAACAACCTAAGGAACATAGGTCAATTCGCTGTGGCCTATGCTGAGGACAACCGGGGCTTCATCCCCGTAGCTTCCGGCGGGGATCCCCGGGCTTACCAATCGTTCCAGCTTCTTGTGAACGAAATGCTGAACGCCCGGGATCCGGAGCTGTACGTGTGTCCCGTCTCAAAGGATTCAGAGGCACAGCCCCCGTATGACGGCGCCGTCTTCGAGTTGACCGAAGACAACGTCAGTTACGCGTGGCGGAATAAGCCGCTGCGCGTGAGGGGTTCAGCGTACAGCAAAACACCGCTTGGGTGCGATGACAGCATCGCCGACCCCCGTGAGGGAATCGAAGAGAACCACCTGGGTGGCATGAACGTCCTGTATTTGGATACATCCGTCCGGTGGGTTTCTCTCCGAGAGCTCAATGGAGATGCAGCCTTTGCAGAGGAAGCCCTCCGGGGGTGGTTGGCCGAGCACAACCTCGGTAGGTGAAACCTACCAGGGCTCACTTCAAGCGGCAGGTTAGGAGCTTAAAAAGCCGCCGGGCGTACGGAAGGACACAAGAGGAAAGGCGGGCTCAAAAGCCCGCCGTTTCCTTTTTCCGGCTTCGGCATGTGCGGTTTCCGCCGCTTGCGGCATAAATTGCCGCCCGAGCGGGCCTGACTTCATCGTCTCAGCCGTCGTTTCCCGCACGCAAACGCGATTCCACACTTTGGCACTCTCTTTGCATAAATGGGAAGCTCGAGAGGAAAGGCCATGAACTACGGGATATATCTAAGCGCAGCCGGTGCCCTGGTGCAGGACACCAGACAAAGCGTGATCGCAAACAATCTGGCCATCAGCCTCACTACAGGCTTCAAGCCGGACCGGGCTGTTTTCAGCGCCCGGCTCACCGAGGCCCTTGAGCGGAACGATTTCAGGTTCGACGTGAACCCGGTGCTCGAGCGCCTCGGCGGTGGGGTTTTCCTCGATGAAATCGTTTTTTCCAAAGTTCCTGGTGAAATCACTCGGTCCTCGAATCCCTTCCATTTAGCCCTCCAAGGGGAAGGGTTCTTCGCAGTGACCGATGGCGCGTCAACCTATTACACCCGAGCCGGCGATTTTCAGCTTGGACCGGACGGCTCGTTGTTGACCGCCGATGGGCAGTATCGGGTCTTGAACGATGAGGGCGAGCCGATACGAATCGACGGGGAAGGAGCAAGTAACGTCACGATCGACACCGAGGGGGTGATTTGGGTTGGAGGCGTCGGGGTCGCCCGCCTGAAGATTGCAGGCAGGCTGGATCCGACGCAGTACGAAAAGGTAGGGGATAATCTCTACCGTGCTCGGCCGGGCGCAGAGCCGGTCCCTGCGCCCGGTGCGAGCGTCCATCAGTTCATGCTCGAAGGCTCGGCCGTACAACCCATCAAAGAAATGGTCGAGTTGATCCGCAGCTACCGTGCCTTTGAAGCCAACATGCGCATGCTGCGCATACAGGATGAAACTATGGGGAAAACGGTCAACCAAGTGGCAAAACTTGCGTGACCTCAGCGTGAGGGCGTGACATGGGGATTCGTTCTCTTTACACGGCTGCAACCGGAATGGACGCCCAGCTCAAGCTGGTGGACACCATCGCCAACAACCTCGCAAACGTAAACACCGTCGGGTACAGGCGCGACCGGGTGCATTTTGCAGACCTGTTCTACGAGAAGGTCTCTCTGGTAGGCGCGCCCCAATCCGAAGGCCGGGTGCGGCCGGTGGGCCTGCAAGTGGGGAACGGGGTCCGCACGGTCGCTACGGAAAAGGAATTTGCACCCGGCGGTCTTGAGAACACGGGCAACCAGTATCACCTGGCGATCGAGGGCGACGGTAATCTGTTTTTCAAAGTCAGGCTTTCTGACGGACGTACCGCCTACACGCGCAACGGCGCCTTCCTTCCGGATGAAAACGGCAGACTGGTAACGCCCACGGGCGCGGTCCTTGAGCCCGAGGTCACCATCCCGCGGGAAGCCAAGAAATTTGAGGTTTCAGCCGACGGTCGGATGGGCGTGCTTGACGGCGAAAACAGAGAAATCCAAGAGCTCGGCCAGATCACACTGGTGAGATTCCTCAATCCCGCAGGCCTGCAGCCTGAAGGGGATAACTTGTTTCTTGCAACCGAGGCCTCAGGCCCCCCCGAGGATGTAGTACCGGGGGAAAGGGGAAACGCAAGGATACGCCAGGGCTTTTTGGAGCAGTCCAACGTGAATGCAATCACCGAACTCATTCGATTAATCCAAGCTCAGCGGGCTTACGAGATCAATTCCAATGTGATCAAGACCTCGGACGAAGCATTGCAGATTGTAAACAACCTGCGACCGTAATGAGGTGAGGGAGGAGCGTAGGGGATCTCCCGCAGAAAAAGGGGAAAGGGGGAAGCAATGCTGAGCGCTTGCTTCATGCTGCTTGTAGCACAGGTCGAACCGGCCGGCGTTGGAGAAACATTCAGCCCGGCTCCGCCTATCCTCGCTCCAGCCGAAGAGAAGATCCCCGCGCAAACAGCGCACGAGCTCCCCCACCCTCGGTTCGAGCCGCCGGTGCTCCTGCCCAATGAAGTGCTTCCTTCCGAGCGGGAAACTCAAAACCCTTCTTTCAGGGGGACAGAAGGATCTGAGGAGCAAAGAGAAGAAAAAGCCCGGCTTTCAGCGCAACTTGAACAGCTCGACGAACTTCTCGAAGACATAGATGCCGAGCTGCAGCCCGCTTCCTTTACGTGCGGAGAGGAGGAGGCACAGCCCTCTTCGGAGCGGGAAGAAAGCGAAGAAGACCA
>CAZGYL010000494.1:0-4557 GCA_964529985.1 uncultured Planctomycetia bacterium
AATGCGGGCACCCAGCGTCGAAAGGGTGTCTACGAATTACGCACGGTCATATAGATAGGCGTGCACGATTCGTAAATCATGTTCTGGTTCGTGGCCGAACACTGCGAGAGATGTATGTTGAACCGAAGGTTTTGGGCGGGCGCCTCTCAGACAAGAGTCGGGAGCGTTCAGGTGAACTCGGACTAAGGACGGTCCCCCGTTGCTTGGCCGCCGCAGGCACGTAGGAACCGCAGATCATCCAAATCCTTGGGCCTTTTCAAGGCTTCCTTGTTTCGAATGAGGTCACCGATTCCAATATAAAAGATAGTTACAATTCCCCGCTGCGTCTCAAGGATCACTTCGGTTCTTCCGGGCCAGGCCTCGGAAAAGTCGACACCGTCAATGTGGTTGATCAGATCTATACGGTGAGGAGGCCTTCCGAACTGGATGATCACCCCTTCCTCCAGAAGCTCTTCTTGTTTTTCCAATCCCGGCACCTTTCCGTTCCAAGATTCCTCAAGGGCCGCAAACAGTTTCCGCGCGTTGGGCTCCCGACGCTCATAAAAAACATCAATATCGCCTGTGAGCCGGGCATATCCGTAATAGATCACAGCTTCGCCGCCTACTATCAGGTAGCGCACATCGTGCTTGCCCAAGAGATAGAGGAATTCGCTGATATCCCTGGAAAACGTGCCCTCTCTCAACCTTGCCTGTGCCATTCACGTACATCCTTTTCCGCGCTTGAAGAGTAGACCCTTCTTTGAAGCAGACGGACGGCGTTTATGCGCTCCTGGGGAGTCATAGACAAATGCTGCCGGATATCCCATGCGGCAGCCTCTTGAAAGGATTTGGATTTCTTGACGACACGTTCCATACCGTAATTCTACCTGCCCTCACTTACCCTGCAAGTGGAGTGCTGTTGCAGCGGCGGGAGGTTTTGCCTGACGGGGCGGCCTTCGAGCCTGGCCCTTCAAGCTACTGCATGAGACGTTACGTTGGATTCCCGAACGGCAGGATTTTCCCGCAGGGAGGGCGCAAGGCGCAGATGTCCACGCCGAAGACTTGAGGGGCTTTTGAAATACACTCCAGACCCGTTTTGACGGCTGCCTCCAAGGTGCTTTCCGGTTCAGCGAGTTCCAGCGATTCAAAGACCAAAAGCTCCTTGCGGCTGATCTTCTCAAGGAGCCGGGCGGAGCCGGAGACGACCGGCCGGTGCCTGAGACCTCGATCGAGCCAAAGGGCGGGCAGCGCGTGATACGGCCTTTCGTTTTCGCAAAGCAAAAACACAAGGGGCCTGAGATCCAAGCGCTCGAAGCACGCAACGAGGAAAAGCACCAGATCAATACATGTACCTGCGATATTGCGCGCCCTGAGGATTTCATTCGGTTGCTGGATACGCTGGAGTTGCGTTCCAAAGGCTTTTCTGGCCTTTGTGTAGGTGATGGTGAAGTGCGTGCTTAAGTGGTTCCATAAGCCCGAGCAAAGCTTAGAGGGGTGAAGCTTTGCAGCTGCTTTCTCAAGAAGGCCGCCGGTTCGTAAGACCGTTTCGACTGCAGGTGAGTTGGGAAGACAGTATGCAGCCAAAAGCGGCCAATCTTCTCTGAGACATGACCAAATAAACGGGCCTACGAAGGTAATCGGCTTGCATGCAAGCCGGCGGCTTTCACTGTACAGGCAGGCTTCGCCCTTTGCGGTTTCAGCGAGTGCACGGAGCAAATCCACCCTGAAGTCAAGAGAGAGGCCGGGCGGTTCGAAAACCTCATACTTTCGGAGCGGTGGAACCTCGCATTCCGCGGGCTTCGCAAAGGGGGTGACATCGATCCTGAGACTGAAGGCCGGCAGAGTATCGCGGCTTAAATTGGTCACAGAGAAAGAATAGAGCAACGGCAACTGTGAATGGTGGTGGGCTGCTCCGAAAAAAGGCCGTACCCTGAAGTTTACCGAGGCGTTTTTGTATCTTGCGGTTATTCCCTCTCGAAAGGCAAGAGTCATACAAGTCCTGCCGCACTGAATGCGGGCGCCCAAAGGAACTCTCACAGGGCCGAGGCCTCGGACGTCGCTCCCTTCAAGGAACGTGCCGTTCCGGCTGCCGAGATCTTCCAGGAACCATGCGCCGTCAAGGAAAAAAAGAGAAGCATGCCGCGCGCTTACTTCTTTATCCGGGCTCAGGTCGATCTCAGGAAGCCAGCGGCTGCAGGATTCCCTCCTGCCTATGATCTGAGTCGTTTCCAAGGGCAGTGCCCGCGGGGCTGCGGCCCCGCGCAGGACTCGAAGCTCGAAAACGGCTCTGTTTCCTTGCAGCCGGTGATCAGGCGCGTGCTCTTCGTTAGGACCGAAGTCGTTTGGAGTCACTCCGTTTTCTTATAAAGCTCAATTACATAAGTGCCGGGATCCAGGCTTTCAAGCTCAAAAAGCAGGTACGGCGAACCTTCCACTTCTTGGACTTCGCCCTTGTAGTGCTTGCCCGTGGACTCGGAGAGCAGCAGCACTTCTCCGCTTAAAGGCTGAAGCTCCGACGGCTCAAGAACAACCGTGACCGCTTTCCGCTCTGCGTCCCAGTAAATCGCTCCCAACTCCTTGCCTGCTGCGAGAATCGCAAAACGCAACTGGCGGGCTGAAGAGGATTCTGGACCCGCGACCGCTCGCAGTCCCTCGGGCGGGGATATCGAGAGCTTCGAGTCGGTGGGGGTGAGAACCCGGTAGCCTCTCAAGCGAAGCCCCCCTTCAGGGGCAGTCTCAAGCTGCATCTTGAACCTCAAGGCCGCAGGTCCGAGTTCTTGGGCTTCACCTTGGCCGGCCGCGGCCAAAAGGTCCCATGCTTTTTCCCATGAGCCTTCAAAGTCCTCAATGAGCTTCACCAAGCTGCGAAGCCTTTTTTGGCAGAAGGAGCAGGCACCCACGTGCTCGGCACAGGCCGTGCTTTCCTCCGGAGTAAGTTTTTCCGTAAGGAAATCGATAAGTTGTGCCTGGTCAGGGTGCTCGTTCATGGTTCTACGGCCCGCGTGTCACCTGCAGCCTTTTCCTTTTGACGCCCATATTCATATAGACCCCGAAAGGGTTTTGTCGTGGACAAAAGCTTCAAGTTAATGACTTTTACCCTCTTTCACCTCCTCGCGTTTCGGACAAGCAAGACGGCACCGCGCCGGGCTGCAGCCCTCCTGCAGAACCCGCTTTACCCGCGCCTTCACCTTGGAAGACCAGTCCTCAAGAGAATGAGCCGGGTCTTTTCCAAAAAAGGTTTCTAAAGGCAAGGAACCGGTACGTTCATGCTCGGTTACCCTGCCGGGGAGCGCGTTCCGGTAGACTTTTCCGGCCGGGAGGCTGAGGCGCCAAATGTGCGTATTCAGTATCCGCCGGGCCTCTTCCTCGCTCCACCCGCTCCTTGATTTAAGAGCCGCAAGAACTCTGCCGGTAAGCCCGCTTAAGCTTTCGTTCGCAAAGCGCTTTATGCTTTCACGAGGCGGAAATCCCAGGAGGTGCCGCAGAGCCAGCGAAATAGTTTGGTGGGGGAATCCTCCGCACCTGAAGACAAGCTCAAGAAGTTCTCCTGCAGCAGCGGAAAGATCGCCGGGCTCTCGGTCTTCAGCGGGCGCCGCAGGAGAGGAAACCAACGCTTGAGGCCACTTGTCTTGAATTCTCCGGATATTACGGGCCACTTCTCTTGTAATGAGCATGAGATAGGTGGCGGGATGCCCGCGGGCAGGATCATATGCTCCTGCCTTTTGCCATAAGCGCAGCGCCACCTCTTGGAGCGCGTCTTCAGGGTCCACAGCGGCAGGGATCCAGCCTGCAAGCCAGCCGCGTACGGCGTTGCGGTACCGCAGCCAAAGCAAGTGGTAAGCGTCCTTATCTCCACGGCCCGCAGCTAAGAGAAGCTCCGCGCCGTAGGAAGAGGAAGAAGCCTGCTTACCGCACACTCAGCGTTCCTTTGTGCTTCCTAAGACCGGCCCTTTCGGGCTCTGCGTGGTGCACCCGAGCCTTGAAACAACGCAACATTCATTATGTTTGCACGCCGGACTGGGTCAAGAGCACGCTGCTTCAGGCGCTGGGACCGGAAAATTTTTCGCTTGGTACGAGGAAATCCTGAATCCGGGCATATAGGGACGAAAGCAAAGGAAACCTGAAACCAGTGGGCTCAGCCCGGCGGTTTGAAACGCGGGACTCAGGACAATGAGGTACGTGGTTCTGCGGCTTTGCGGTTGCGGGGGCGGGAGGTCCGCCTGAAAAGTGAGTCTGTGACCGCGAAGAGCAAGACCCAGTTAAAAAGGAGGTTCGAGATGATGAAACGCATGTTTTCAGTTGCAGGAGGTTTTATAGTCACGGCGGCCCTCATGAATTCCCTTCAGAATGCGGCAGCCCAGGAACTGTTTTTTCAAAACCGGCCGGCAGTTGACACCGGAGTTTTCGAAGCCATCTTGGCGGAAGGTGCTTATGCACCCGCACCGCTGCCCTATGTCCCTGCATACAAGCGATACTCCAAGGTTTATACGATAAAAGCCCCTTGTGGAGACGTTAACTGCGACGGCAAAGTGAATATGGCCGATGTCATCTACCTTCTCGACTATTTGTACGGTAAAG
>CAZGYL010000495.1:0-4528 GCA_964529985.1 uncultured Planctomycetia bacterium
CTCCATGATCCTGCAAAGAAAAAAGAGGCCCTCAAGCCCGTGCAGGAAGCAGAGAAATTTTGGAAAGCCAAACTGCGTGAAGCCCGGAAGCTCACACTTGTAACGGGCGAAATAAGGGATGCCGAAAGCTGCCGGCTGATACCCGCAAGGCTCTACATTCAGCGGAGCGACGGACGCTTTTTCTTCGCAATTTCCGCTTCCCCTCAAGGAACGGCCGTGTCATACAGAAGGCGCAATTGGATCAATCCAAACGCGATCGAATACCACACAACGCTTTCTGCGCACCCGTTTCAGGCTGAGCTTGAACCGGGGGTTTACACTTTCACGGCATGCAGAGGCACTGAGTGGCGGCCGGCTTCGCTGACAGTAACCGTGGGCGATAAGCCTGTGACAGTGCGGCTTGAGTTGCGCAGGTGGGTGAACATGGCGCGGCTCGCCTGGTTTTCCGGAGACCTGCATGTTCACCGCTCGCCGGCCGAGCTTCCCAACGTCATGCTTGCTGAAGATCTCAATGTAGCCTTCCCTCTTGTGAACTGGACGACCCGGGCCGGCCTGCCCGCGTCACAAGGCGATAAGAACACTCCCAAGCTTCCCGGCCCTCAACTTGTACAAATCGACAAAACCCATGTCTTCTGGCAAGAAAATTCAGAGTATGAGATTTTCTCGGTGAAGGGCAGGCGGCATACACTGGGAGCAGTTATTCTCATCGGCCATGAGAAACCGCTCCGGAAGGGGGTGCCCCCCGTGGGGCCCGTAGCAAGAGAGGTTCACAGGCAAGGCGGCCTTATCGACCTTGAGAAACACGACTGGCCTTGGTCGATGGCGCTTGTACCCGTTGCCGGAGTCGACCTTTACGAGCTTGCAAACAACCACATGTGGCGCACCGAGTTCTCCATGACCCGCTTCACCACACCACCGCCGGATTTTATGCGAATTGTGCTTGAAGACGGTCGCGGTGACGAAAAAGCGTGGACTCTTTACACTTTTGCAAACTATTACGCACTTCTTGACTGCGGTTTCAAGATAATGCCCTCTGCAGGAACGGCAAGCGGGGTCCACCCGGTTCCCCTCGGCTTCGGCCGCGTTTACGTACACCTTCCGGAGGGCTTCAGTTACAAGGCTTGGCTTAAAGGGCTGAAAGAAGGTCGCACTTTCGTAACCACAGGACCCATGCTGATTGCAGAGATCCGCTCAGGAGGCCTGCGCGGCAGGGTTTTGAGTTTGGGGCAGGTCCGGCAGGTGGAGGTTATCGTAAACGGCCGGGTGGCTCAAACTCTTCCCGTACTTCAGAAACGCAATAAGGCCGGCGCATGGGAAGGGGTTTTCGAAGCTCCCCTCACCCTTGAAACCTCGGGTTGGGTGGCGCTCCGGTGCTTCGAGGAGCGTGCAGGCGGCCGTTTCAGGTTCGCCCATACAGCTCCCCGGTGGTTTGAGATCGCCGGGCGGCCGCTCAGACCTAAGCGCGTGGAGGTCGAGTTTCTCTGCGACCGGGTAAGGCGGGAGATAGAGCGCAGCAAGGAACTCCTTCCTCCGGAGGCAATCGCGGAATACCGAAAGGCCTTGTCGGTATACGAAAAGCTTCTCCAGGAAGCAGTGTCTGAATGATGGTCTTTTGAAGGAGGAGTCAAAGATGTTTCGGTTTGCCCTTTCGGCTTTGCTCTTGCTTTGCGGAACCTCGGGTGCAGGTATGCACCCCAACATTATCCTCATAATGGCCGACGATTTGGGCTGGGGCGATACCGGCTACAACGGGCACCCGAGACTTAAGACCCCGAATCTCGACCGGCTGAGCCGCGAAGGGCTGCGTTTCGACCGCTTTTATGCAGCGGCACCAGTATGCAGCCCGACGCGAGGCTCCTGCCTGACCGGGCGTCACCCTTTCCGGTACGGCGTTTTTTCAGCCAACGTCGGGCACCTGCCGGCACAGGAGATCTGTCTTGCAGAAGTCCTTAAGAACCAAGGCTATATGACGGGCCACTTCGGTAAATGGCACTTGGGCACTCTCTCACCCGATTATTCAGGGAAGGGACCTCGAAGACAGCCACGGAAAAACTACTCCACGCCGGGCATGAACGGCTTCACGGAGTGGTTCAGCACGGAATTCGCCGTGGCTACTTGGGATCCTTACGATCCGAAGCACTCCCACCTCCGAAAGGGAATGCCTTACGATACGCGCGCCTTGTACTGGCACAACGGCGTGAATATTACAAAGCCGCTTCGCGGCTGCGATTCCAAAATCATAATGGACCGCGTCATTCCGTTCGTTCAAAAAGCCGTTGCAGAGGGAAAACCCTTTTTCGCCGTTATATGGTTTCACGCTCCACATGAGCCGGTAATAGGCGGGCCTCCTTACCTTGAGCTTTATAAGAATCTGCCGGAGGGTAAGCGGCACTACTACGCAGTGGTTACCGCCATGGACGACCAAATCGGAAGGCTGCGCCGCGTTTTGGAAAAGCTCAATGCCTGGCACAACACAATGCTGTGGTTCTGCTCGGACAACGGGCCTGAGGGGAATCCCGGTCCGCGCGGGCGTTCTCAGGGATCGGCAGGTCCTTTCCGCGGCCGAAAGCGGTCGCTTTACGAAGGCGGAATCCGGGTGCCCGGGATCTTGGTATGGCCTGAGAGGATAAAGGAGCCCCGCAGGACCGATATACCCTGCGTAACAAGCGACTATTTGCCCACCGTTCTGGACGTGCTCGGCCTGCCGCTTCCCGAAGACCGCGCTTATGACGGCGTAAGCCTGCTTCCCCTTATCCAAGGGAGGATGAAAAAACGTCCCAAGCCCATTGGCTTTCACCACGGCGTTCAAGCGGCCTGGAGCGACAATAGATATAAGCTTGTCCACAACAGAAGGAAACGCAGGCTCAGATCAGACAACGGGAAAACACCCGTTTCGGAATGGGAGCTTTACGATCTGGTTGCGGATCCGGGCGAAACGAAGAATATCGCAGCGCTTAAACCCGGCATAACCGCCTCCATGCGCGCTGCGCTGGAGAAGTGGCAGGCATCCTGCCGAGCGGATTTTGAAAAAAGCAGGAGGTTTTCTTATATCCGCGGATCAAAGCCGAAGCCCGCGGCTCTCGCGCTTCACCCCCGAAACCCGCATTACTTCCTTTGGCAGGGAAGGCCTGCCGTCATAGTAGGCTCGGGAGAACATTACGGCGCAGTGCTGAATCTGGATTTTGATTTTGAAACCTACCTGAGGACTTTGAAGAGAAGCGGTTTAAACCACACTCGCACCTTTTCAGGTGTTTACAGGGAGCTGCCTTCCTCGTTCGGCATTACCGACAATCCTCTCGCACCGAAACCCGGACGATACATTTGCCCGTGGCCCAGGACCGCAGAGCCGGGCTGCTGCGACGGAGGCGGTAAATTTGATCTGCGGAAATGGAATCCTGCCTACTTCAAACGGCTCAAAGATTTCGTTCGGACGGCCGCCGAATGCGGCGTCATTGTGGAGCTCAACCTTTTCTGCCCTTTTTACAACGAGAATCTGTGGAAAATTTCGCCCATGAACGCGGCAAACAACGTAAACGGCATTGGAAAATGCAAGAGGACCGAAGTGTATGCCCTCAAAGAGAAAGCGCTTACCGAAGTCCAACTTGCATTCGTCCGCAAGGTGGTGAAGGAATTACAGGACTTCGACAACGTGTATTACGAGGTATGCAACGAGCCCTATTTCGGCGGCGTCACAAGAGAATGGCAATGGAAGATCGCAGATACGATCGTTGAGACCGAATGGGCGCTTCCGAAGAAGCACCTTATTTCCATGAACATTGCAAACGGAAGGGCTGCTGTGGTGGATCCGCACCCCGCTGTTTCCATCTTCAATTTCCACTACTGTGTGCCTCCTGATACAGTGGCGATGAACTATCACTTGAATAAAGTGATCGGAGAGAACGAGACAGGCTTTCGGGGGAAGGCCGACATAATCTACAGGACCGAGGCTTGGGACTTCCTGCTTGCAGGCGGCGCGCTCTTCAGTCACCTGGATTACAGCTTTACGCCGCAGCACCCGGACGGAACGTTCCGGGCGTACCGCTCACCCGGCGGCGGAAGCCCGGAACTTCGCGCTCAGCTTGCGTTCTTGAAACGCTTTCTGGAGGAATTCGACCTGCTGCAACTCCGTCCCTTCAAGCAGGCGGTCAAAAGCGTCGATCCGAAACTCACTGTAAGTGTCCTGGCCGATCCCGGCAAAGACTACGCTCTCTACTTACACGTCCCGTTGCCTAAAAAGCCTAAAGATCTCAAAGTCTTTCTGCGGCGCGACATCCGCGCCTCACTTAAGATCAATCTTCCCGAAGGTACATATAGAGTAAGTTGGTTTGATACTAAAACAGGCGAACCTGCAGCGGGAAAGAAACTCAGACACCGAGGGGGGACCGCCGTGCTGAATTCGCCTCGTTTTTCGAACGACATCGCATTGCGTATCAGGCGCGCCAAATAGAGACGAGGGTTTCCGGAAGGCCCTCCGTCGCGCGCGGGTTCCGGGAAGAAAGAAACGGCCCTTACGGCCCCGGATCCTGCC
>CAZGYL010000496.1:0-4520 GCA_964529985.1 uncultured Planctomycetia bacterium
TGCTCGGCTTGCAGCTGTCTCTTGAAATCCCCCCCTCCCGTCCCCCCCTTTCGGGAGAAGGGGGGGATGCGCCCGCTAAGGCGGGCATCGAGGGGCGAAAGGGTGTCTACGAATTACGCACGGTTATATAGAGCTTGGACCCCTGTAAGTGGGAGGCAGAGAATTGCGGTTTCGGGCGACGCGCGGTGCCTCGGCATGACACTCCTTGAGCTTCTGGTCGTTTTGGGCATTATCGCGGTTCTTGCAACTCTTAGTGTGTCAGGTTACCTGGCGTGGAAGCGGCGCGCCATGCTTTCGGCCTGCCTCACCGAGGTGAGTCTCAGATTGCGTGAAGCGCGTAATTTTGCAATAAGCGGGGCTGTGCCTGCTGTGGTTTACGTGGATGCAGCTCAAAACAATATCGAGTCTTACAGCTTCAGGCCTGTTGTGCGGGTGGACTTTGAAAAGGGCGGTCAGGCGGCTTCTCTTGCCGCTTCGGGCGCCGTAAGCCTGGAGGAGGGCAGAATCGGCAAAGGAGCTTTGCTTCGCTCGGGAAGCACCGTTGAGCTGCGCAGCGTCGGCGGCTTTATAGGGCCGGAGGGTTTTGCTGTTTCGCTCTTTCTGCTTCCGGCGCGCCTTCCCACCCGCGACGATCCGCAGTGGTACCTCCTGAAAGGCGGTGAAGATTTCGCTTTGTCGATCACGCCCGAAGGCGGTTTCGAGTTGCGATTGGGATCTTGGAAAGGCAGGACGCGGGGGGCTGTGCTTGTGCCGGGACGGTGGCAGGAAATCCGCGTTATCTGGAGAGCGGTTTGTGGAAAGACGCTTAGAATAACGTGGGATGGAATTCCGGTGTCTTTGAGATCCGAGAGCACAAGATCTTTTTCCCGATTTCCTGTTCCGGTCGACCCCGGCAAAGCGGTGCTTCTTCCCGGCGGGCTTACTGTAGGCCCGCTTGAAGGCGTTGTCGATGAGATCGTTGTTTATACTGTTGTGGCGGGTAAGGAGTACGGCATTCCGGGTGAGTTTTTCATTATCGGCCCTTCCAGGACCGTGCACTTCGCTCCGTCGGGGTGCCTTGATGTACGCTACCACGAGAAACCGGTGGAGATCAGCATAGCGCCGAGCGCTTATCTGGAAAAAGAGCCGTCGGGAAGAACGGTGGCGGTGGGTTCCTCTTCAAGAGTTGAGGTTCCTCCTGAAATGCTTTCCCGAGTGGTTGTAGAACTTTCAGGAAGAATACGCATTCTAAAAGCTCCGAAAGCATTTGCGCCTCCGCCCCCGGGCGCTGCGGAGGCCATGCAGAAGAAGAACCGGTGAGGCCATGGGCGGACCTTTTGCAGCCCTCGTGAGGAAGAGAGGAGCGGCGCTGGTCATTGCCCTTGTGGTGTTGGCCGTGCTGGCCATGCTCGGGGCTCCCTTCGCAGCCTCCATGCTTCTGCGGCGCAAGCAAAGCATGAGGGGTCATGCGGTGGCCCGCCTGCGGAACGCGGCTTGGAGCCTGCGCAACAGCGTTGCAACTTACCTGCTTCAAACCCACAGAGACCTTGAAAGGCGGAGATTCGATTCAAAGTATCCTCCTTCCAAGCGGCCTGTGCCCACAGCTGCCACGAGCACGGCACAGGCCGGACAGTACGGGAGGCGCGCGCGGAGAACCGCAGGGCGCAGTGTGCCGGAGGTAAGGCCGCAGGATGTTGATGACCCGGACGAGTTGACGCCTTCCCGGCTCTCGGTTGAGGAAACACTGCCGAACGGCCTGCGCGTCGCCGTACAGGGACAAATTTCCGACGAGCAAGGCAAAGTGGATGTGAATACGGCCTCCTTTCTCCTTTTGGGGAATATCTTCGGGAGCAGCCACCTGCGCTCGGACGTTAAGCCGGAAGAGACGAAATTGCCCGTACTTGAACCGGAGGCTTTTCCAAGCGACGGAGATCCCTCGACCCGGGACGGCCTGCTCGTACTTTACGACGACCGAAGCGGAGTTTTTGAGGCAGTCACCTACAGGCACCGAGATGAAGAAGGTTTGCTCGGGGTGGAACGCGGCCTTTTGCTTACGGTTCCTCAGTTCCACCCCGAAGGAACCGTTGTTTTTGACGCGAGAGCTTTGAAGATTTTTCTTCACAGATTTTTCTCCGGTCGTCCCGAGCGGAGCGAAACAGACGATCCGTTTGTTTCCCTATCGGGTCTGCGTGCGATAAACCGCTGGTCGCTTGTGCGTTTTTTCGCGCGGCAACTCTGGCATTACCACCTTTCGCGCAGGGACATTCCCCGCGATCCGCTTCTTTTGCGTCTTTTAGGATCGGAGGCCGGGGAGCGTGTGGATCCGGTGCGGCTTGCAGAGGTTGAAAAGAAACTTCTCCACGCAGGTATGGATCCCGATCTCCTGCAGGAAGCTGAGCTCGTTCTCGGCGAGGAGGCTGTTTGCGATCTGCCGGATGAGCTCCAGGAGAGACCCGCTGAAGAAGTCTTCAAGGAGTTGAGGGAAGAGCTGAAGAAGGCCGCCTCAGGCGGCCGCGGCGGGCGCCGGGCCCTCGGGAGGGCCGCAGACAGTCTGCCTGCTCTTGTCGGGAGCGAGGGGCTTGAGGCCCTTACAGCTTCCCAACTCCACAGAGTGGGAGATCTGCTTACGGTTTACGCCGAGCCCCCTTGCCGGTTTTCACCTGAAATCCTGGTGCGGGGGAAGCCTTCGTTCGGCTCGACGATCACCTCTCTGGCCGACAGGCCTTACACAGGGCCCGGGACTTTGGTTGCGCTGAGAACTTTCGGAAGCTCGCAGCGCTATCTCAACTTCGTGGTCGGACCGAGACCCTTTGTTGTAGGGCCGTACGCAGGGAAAGAGCGTAAGGGGTATTTGGCTTGGCGCGCGCCCGGTGCGGTCTCAGGCGCTTTGCAGGAGGGGCGTGCTTTCGCTTCGGCGCTCGTTCCTGCGCCTGTAAACATCAACAGCGCTCCCTACAGCGTGCTTGTTGCAGTGCTTAAGGGCGTGCGTTTGGATCCGAGCGCAAGAGGCGGGCGGATCAGAAAGTACGCGCTTCCCGTTACGGGCCGGCAAGCTCGGGCGCTTGCGGATCTTATCTGGCGGCGGATACCGGTTCGGGACATCGGCCATTACGCGCAGATTCTGCGAACCGCTGTCCAAAGGAGAATAATCACTGAAGAACAACGCCTCGCATTGCTTGTCAACGCGGTGAATCCGACAAGTTCCCTGCTTGCAAGACGCACTTGTGGTTTCACTTTTGCAAGCAAAGACACCTACTGTGTAAGTTCATGGGCCGCGGCGCGGCGGGGGCGGGTGAGGGAATTGGCCCGCCTCTGGTCGTGGGATGTTTTTCATGTAGCACCGCCTCAAATCCTTCAGTTTGTGTGGGATACGGAAGCGGATTTTGTAACAAGGATAAGTACGACCTGGGTTCCGCCGCAGCTTAGAGGCGAAAACGTCCCTCTTGAGCAACGGCGTTTTGAGTGGTGGAGCGTTCCCCTTATTGATCGTTCGTCTCACCTTGTGGCCTTGTACACAATCGGCAGGCCGTACAGAGGCGAGGGCCGTTACCTGGGCTGGTACCCGCGCGCCGGCCCTGCAGTGCTCACCGCGCGGGCCTCGCGACTCCCGCCGCCTAAAGGCGGAACGGTGCGGCACTTCGACGAAACCGTGGAAGGAACGTTTCTTGGAGGCGGTAGGAATCTCAGGTTCACCCTTCCAGGCGGTTTCCCGTATGCGGTTGATTTTTTCCTCTGTCCGCTTTGGGAGGGCGGGGCCGGTGAGGTTCCGCTTGCTACTGTAACAGACGGCACTCAGCTTTATCCGGGCAGCACGGTCACTTTGACCTACGACGGAGGAGCCAACGAGCTCATACTGCGGGTTTACGGCGGTGCAGAGCCTGATCCCGGTCGGTGGGTGAATGCGGAGGATGCGTTCGTAGGCGTTCGGGCTCCTTTGCGCAAACGGCTTGCAGCCGACACATGGTACCACATTGGTTTTGTGGTGCTTAACCCCGAACCCGGGGGTCAAGTGCTTTTTCTTGACGGCAGGCCCGTCGGACAGGCCACCATGTGCGCCACCCTCCAGGGAACTTTGGGACCTTCGGCCGGAGGCGGCGGGTTCAGCGTCAAGGAAGAGGATCAATCGGCCATGCCTATCCGGGGACCTTTCTGGGTGGGTGATGAGATCGTTTACGTTCAGAGCAGAAGCGGCAACCGTTACCAGATCGGTCCCCTTACCGAACGGGATGACGCCGAGAGCGGGCGTGGCTGTCGGGGAACACCTATCCTGCCCCACGATGGAGCCCCGGTAAGGCCCGTCGGGTATCGCGTTCCGATACGGCCTTCGGTTGTGGGCTTGGACCGCAGAATGCTGTACGGCGGCGCCGGTGCCTTTGATTGGATTACAGACCCGGGGCGCTTTGCGGTGCCGGCTCTCCCGCGCAGAACCGGGCGGCCTCGTTTGGGGCTTCGGCGCGGCGGGGCCCGGCTTACAGAACCGCTGGGACGGGCTCAGCGTGTAATTCTGCCCATGCCCTCGAACCTTTCGTTGGTCCCTCCGG
>CAZGYL010000497.1:0-4511 GCA_964529985.1 uncultured Planctomycetia bacterium
CGGGCGGCTCCGAACGCAGGCGGCTTGCGCTTTGTTGCAGCGCTTGCAGCCTGCCTGTTTCTCGGCGTCTCTGTGCTTCAGGCCGCAGGGAACGACAACAACGTCGAATGGTTCGGCATCTTCAGCGATCCCTACGCGCGCAAACCCCTTCACCCGAAGCGAGGCCAGTCGTTCACTGTTGAGCTCCGAACGCTCCGCGGGGACATTACAAGCGCTTCGGTCCGCACATGGGACGGTGCCGAACGGCTCTTCCCGATGTTTTGGGTCCGCAACGAAGGGCCTTTCGACGTTTGGCGGGCGGTTGTGGGAGGCAGCCGGTCCGATTTCCTCTACTGGCGTTTCCGCATAACAGACGGTTCGGATACGGACTGCTACAACTTCATGGGAATGTGGTCCGATCCTCCGCCTCGGGGGGACTTTCTCCTTAATACGACGGAACTCGGAGCTTATCCGCTTGGTGCGACTCCTACACCGGAGGGCGTAGTTTTCCGCGTGTGGGCGCCGAATGCACAGGCCGCGTCTGTGGCCGGGACCTTCAACGGCTGGAGTACGACCCGCAATCCAATGCGATCCATAGAGGGGTACTGGCAAGTACGTGTGCCCGAAGCGCGGCCGGGTGATCGCTACAAGTTCGTGTTCCGCGCCGCAGGCCGCACGCTTTGGCGTACGGATCCGCGCTCCAGGCGCCAGGAGAGTTCAGTGGGAAACTCGATCGTCGTCGATCCTTCATTCAACTGGACCGATGAGGCCTGGGAGACGCCGCCGCTCGATGACCTCATTGTTTACGAGTTACATGTGGGAACTTTCAGCGGCGAGGGAGACGGTGGCGGGAACTACCCCGGGACCTTCCGGGATGTCGTGGATAAGCACCTCGGAGATCTCGTTGAGCTGGGGATCACCGCTGTCGAGCTAATGCCTGTCTGCGAGTTTGCAGGTGACAGGTCTTGGGGCTACAACCCCGCGTTCATATACGCGCCCGAATCGGCTTACGGAACCCCTGACGATCTGAAGTACCTTGTCGACAAGTTCCACGGCGCCGGGATCGCCGTCTTGCTCGATGTGGTTTACAACCACCTCGGAGCGAGCGACCTTGAAGGGAATCTGCTCCAGTACGACGGAACCGAACTTTACTTCTACCCGACCGGAAGCCCTTTTCGGGAAACCCCATGGGGACCGCGCCCGAACTACGGCTCGCCCGGTGTAAAGGAATTTCTTCTGGATAATATCCGTTACTGGCTGGAAGAGTTTCACTTCGACGGCTTCAGGCTCGACGGGACCGATTTCATCAAGGTCAACTCCGAAGGCTGGCGACTTCTTGTGGATATCACCCGCACCGTGGATGCCGTCTCGCCGCAGGCCGTGGTCCTGGCCGAGCAGCTCCCGAACGATCCCGCGGTCACGGAGCCCGTTCTCTCAGGCGGAGCCGGTGTGGACGCCCAGTGGAACGATGCTTTTCACGACAACTTAAGGCAAGCCGTGCGGGAGGCGGCTTTCGAGGATCCGGATATGAACGCGGTTGCAGCCGGGATCAACCACTTCGGTTTGCGTGGTGTCGTAAATTACATAGAAAGCCATGACGAGGCGCACGTTTTCGGACGGATATGTGTTGAAGCTGATCCGGCCGATCCGGAAAGCGTTTGGGCGCAGGGGCGGTCGCGTGTGGCGGCTGCGCTTGTTCTCTTCTCGGCCGGTGTTCCAATGCTCCTTGCCGGAGAAGAATTCCTTGAGAGCAGGCCCTTCGGGGACGGCCCTGAAAACCGGATCCGCTGGCAGCTCAAGGAGCGGCACCGGGGTTTTTACAAATTCGTCAAGGATGCGATCACGCTGCGCCGAAGCCAACCGGCTCTTCGGGCTTCTGCGCACCAAAATGTCTTTCATGTAAACGACAGCGACAATGTGCTCGCCCTGCACCGCTGGACGGACGCAGGGCAGGATATCGTGGTTGTGGTGAGCCTGTCCAACCGTGATTTCCAGAGCTACGAACTCGGTTTCCCCCGGCCGGGGATCTGGTATGAGCTTTTAAACGGCGAGTCTGAGCTTTACGGAGGGCGGAACCTGGGCAACGCAGGACTTGTGAACGCGTCGGGGCCGCCGCTTCACGGATTCGCTCAATCTGCAGCGATCGTTCTTCCCCGCATGGGAGTACTTGTTTTCGGCAAAGAGAAGCCGCAGCCGATCGGAGGCTTTATACGAGGCGATTGCAACGGGGACGAAGCGGTTGACGTGGGCGATGCAATCCATGCGCTCGGCGTACTTTTTGCGGGAGCCGCCTCAGATTGCAGGGCTGCGTGCGACAGCAATTCCGACGGGGCTCTTGATATAGCCGATGCGGTGTATCTTCTGAGCTTCCTGTTTGCAGGGGGCAGGCCGCCGCCCGCACCCTACCCCGCCTGCGGCACGGTACAGAGCGCGCTTCCCTGCAGCAGAATGTGCCGCTGAAGGGCCGTAGGGTCTGTGAAAGCGGGGATCGGCGGCGGTACAATGGTTTTTTCGCGTATAACTCCACCGGCAAGGCGCAGCGAGACGACCTGCGGCACAGAGAGAGGAGGTTCACCATGAGAAGAAAGCTTTTCCTGCATGCGGCTGCGGCTCTCTGTTTTTGCGCTTCGTATATCCTGGGCGGAGCGATTGATCCTTACTTGGGACGGTGGGACATTTACATCTTCGAGACGGGAGATACCTTCCCCAGTTCGTGGCTCAAGGTGGAAAAGACGGCCGAAGGCCCCAAGGCGTGGATGGTTTGGAAATGGGGAAGCGTCGTTCCATGCAACGAAGTGCGGATCGAGGACGGAGCCCTCGTTCTAACCCGCGGCCGCTCGATATTCAGGATGCGGCGTGTCGGGAACGAGATCCTCGGCTCAATGAGGGCTCGAAAAGGCCGTTCACGGCCGCAGTACTTTGTCGGCCGCCCGGCTCCTGAGCTCTGCGATCCCACAGGCACGTGGCTTTTGCCTGACCCTGATGATCCTTCCCGCGTTGCAAAGCTTATCATTCAGCGAGAGAAGGGAAACCTCACAGGCAGGGGGGTGGACCCCGATGGAAACGTATACCCGATTCAAAAGGCCGAGCTGAAAGGCGGGCGGCTGGAGATAAGCTGCCGCGACCCCGAGGGACGGCCCGTTCAGGCTTCAGGACGGATTAAGGGCGACAGAATCGAGCTTGTGGTCCGGGGCGGCGATCTGGCGGAGCCCGTACACCTGAAGGGAACAAGAAAAAGAGAGTGGGGTAAGCCCATTGTTCTCTTTGACGGAAAATCGCTTGAAGGCTGGCGTCCTCGTGATCCCCGGAGGAAATTCGGGTGGCATGTAGAGAACGGATCTTTCACGAACAGTCCGCCCGATGTGGATATAGTATCCGTGAAGAAATTCAAAGACTTCAAACTGCACCTGGAGTACAAGGTCAACGCGCATTCAAACAGCGGGTGCTACCTGCGCGGGCGCTATGAGCTCCAGATACTCGGAGATCTTTCGGTGCAACCCCATGGGAACATGGCGGTTTACAGCCGTCTTGCTCCGAAAAAGAATCCAATGCGCCCTCTGGGGCAGTGGCAGTACTTGGACGTCACGCTGATAGGACGGTACGTCACCGTTGTGCTTAACGGTGTGGTGGTCCACGACAACGCTTACCTTGAGGGAATAACAGGAGGCGCATTGGACCCCTGGGAGGGAGAGCCCGGGCCGCTTATGCTTCAAGGGGATCACGGAAAGGTTTGGTTCCGCAACGTGATCGTTACTCCTGCAAAGTAAGCGGCGGCAGTCTGCCTGCTCGTCTCAAGTAGGCTCTCGCTCTTCCTGCAAGGTAGAAAGAGCCGCACACGCAGACCGGCTCTCCGCCGCTTGAGGTTTCAAGCGCCTCTTTCAAAGCCTCCTCGGGCCCCGGTCCGACAACGGGCTCGGCTGTGCGCACCCACGGGAGAAGCTCCTGTGGGGACCAGCCGCGTTGCGCGTCGGCCTGAAGGAGGTAAAGCCGGCGGGCGAAAGGCTCCACGAGAGGGAGAAGCCTTTTGGGCTTCTTGGGCTTTGAGAGCGCAAAAAGTACCGTGATTTTTCTTTCGCCGAAAAGTTGTTTTACCCTCTTCTTCAATTCTTTGAGCGAGTAAAAGGTATGAGCCCCGTCAAGGAGAATCGGTGGATCGCCGGGGAGAAACTCCTGCCGCCCGGGAAGCGTTACTGAGGAGAAGATCGGCGCGGGATCAAGCCGGAGGTCTTTTTCCAGCAGCCGAAACGCGGCCCACGCAAGCGCGGCGTTGACGGCGAACGATCGGCTCGGAGCGGGGAAAGCGATCCTCTCTTCCGGAAAAGGCGGGCTGTAGGAAACGGAAGCACGCCCCGGCGCACCGTTCCGGCCGGGCCGGAACACCAAGCGCACCCCCTGGTCCCAAGACAGAAGAAGCGCGCCCTTGCGTTCCGCTTCAGCTCGTGCGACCGTTCGAAGTCCGGCGGGGATCGGGCCGAGAAGCAAAGGGACACCCTTCCTGGCGGCCCCGAGCTTCTGCAGGAGGATTTCGCAAC
>CAZGYL010000498.1:0-4499 GCA_964529985.1 uncultured Planctomycetia bacterium
AATGTTTCCTCCTCAAGCACCTCTCCCGATGCGTTCAAGCTTTGAATCCTGAAGACGTTTTTCCCGGGCCCGAGATCCACAAGCGCGCTGAATGTTCCCTCAGCAGGATCGAAGGAAGCGCTCTGAGCGTTGATCCGTACAGAGGCTGCACCCGGTTTTTCCACCGTTCCTTGAATCTGCGTCTGCTGTGCGTCGGTAACCCACGCTTCTCCCACCTTGATTATGTTCGAAGCGAAACTGAGCACAGGCAGAAGCGAAAAATCGCCGCTTGTTGAGCTTGTGTTGTGCCCTTCAATTGCAAGCACATTCCGGCCCGCTGCAAGGAGGTCCCCCGCCCGGCCGAGGGAGATCCGCTCCGGGGAGCCCGCTTCGTGCGGGTCCGCCCTCGTACTGTATGTAAGAGGGCCTGAAGGCAAGTGGCGGCGGGCGACTTCCCGACCGTTCAGGTAGGCTGCGAACCCATCATCGTAGTCTATGAGAAGCTCAACTATCGCATTCTCAGGGACCACTGCAAGTTCGAACTCTTTGCGTATATAAACCGTGACGTAGTTTCCCCGCATGTCACTCAGCACGGTTGCATCATCGTTGTCTCCGTAGCCGAAACCGCTTGGTCCCGACTCCCAAGAGTCGTCGTCGAACGACGGGTCGATCCATGCGTCGGCAGGGTCGGAAGGAGCGGTTCGGCCGCGGAAGAATTTCCAAGTTGCACCTGCAGGAATGAGCACACCACCTCCTCCCACCGAAACGGTCATAGCCGAACCGGCGGGCGCTGCGAGAGTCAAGACTGCAAACGCGATCCAAAGAAACGCCGCTGAAGGGCGGAATACGCAAGCGATACCGTGCTTCTGCGGATTCCCGGCGGCCGTAAGATGCGGAATGAATGCGGACATGTTCGCTCTCTCCCTCTTGGGTTTGCCTTTTCCGGCCCACAGACCCCGATTCGATCGATGCTAGGGGGTGGAACCTCCCGGCGCAACAGAGGCACGGCCGTGCGTTTCAGCTCGAACGCCAAGCTTCTCAGCAAGCTTTGTACAGGCTTTTCGCTCGAACTCGGACCGGGACAAATGTTGCAACAGGGCCACAAAACGCTCAGGTGGAAGTTTGGTCCACCGGCAGCGCCTGGCGATCTGATCGGTGGGGTTTTCGTAGTACTCAAGGAACGCCTCGCGTATGCGTGTGATACGCACCGGCTGCTCAGGGGAGAAAAGCGGAAAGACCAAAGCTTGGTCGCGGCGCTCCACCATAGAGCGCCGGATTATTCCTGAGAGCGCTTCGTACAATTCAAGTTCTTCTTGAGCTTTGTCTCTCGCCTCAACGGTCTTCAGTCGGGTGAGCAGATCTCTGCAGGCGGCGACGGCCTTCCTGAAAGCACCTGCACGCACGCAGGAGATCGCCTCTTGCTGAGTTTTCTTCAACAGTTCAAGATCTTCTGACAGGACCTGCTTTTTCTTACGTGCGGCAGCGGCCGCGGCTTCCTTGAGGGCTTCCTTGCGTGCCGCTTGCAATTCGGGAAGAAGCGGAGGCGGCAAGGAAAGCGTACTCAGAACCGCAAGAGCTCCGGGGCCGTCTCCCGCCCCGGCCAGTTTCATAGCCCGCGTCTTTGCTTCGCGCAACGCCGTTCTTGCACGCTTAACAATGGATTTCTTGAACTCTTCGGCCTGCGCCGCTGCTTTGGTTCCGCTGTAACTGAAAGTGTTCCACAGCTCATAGGCCAAGCGGTAATTGCCGCTTTTCTCATACTTGGCGCTTTCCTTGCGCAGGCGCTCGTAGGATTTCGCGGCCTCTTTTTCGCGTTCGGCTTGCTTGCGTAGTTTTTCGATCAACACGCGGCGGAGCTCTTCGGCTTTGCGTGCAGCTTTGGTTCCGGCCCAAGTCTCTGCGAACTTCTTCAGCGTTGCGGGATCATTCGTTTGCTTCACTGCATTGAGTGCTCTTCGGGCCGCCTCTTCACGGCGTTTTTTTCTTGCCGAAGCGATCTCTTCCCTCACTTCTGCAAGAAGCCGCACAACCGGCGCGTTTTGCTCCCTGCCCGCATGCTCCTTGAGGAATCCGGCAAGCAGGGTTTCGGCCTCTATCAAGGATTTCGCCTGAAAGAGCTTGCGCGCCCGGGAGACAACGGCTTCAACCTTCGCCTCATACGCGCGTTGCTCCGTAATAGCGCGGTAAGCGCTTGCAGCGATCAGACCCGCCAAAGCGGCGAAAAGAACGACTGCTGCAAGAACGCCCAGCGCGCGGGACCGTGCTGCAGGCTTCGCCGCTTCGACGGGGCCGGCAAGCAGAGCCTTGATCTTGTCGCGGACCTCCTCCGCGCTTTGAGGCCTGTTTTCAGGGCGTTTGGCCATCATGGCAGCCACGAGATCGCAAACCGCTTGCGGTGCATCGGGCCTGAAGCTTGAAAGGGGAGGAGGGGGGGTTTTTACGTGATGCAACGCTATCTCTCTGCTTGACTTCCCTCCGAACGGAGGTCGGCCCGCGAGCATGGTAAAGAGGCTTACGCCGAGCGAATATATGTCCGCTCTCGGATCAACCGCTCTCCCGAGTGCCTGCTCCGGAGCAATGTAATAGGGGGATCCCCCGCCGCGCACTTCTTCAGCCGGCTGGCGGTCGACGGTGGCTGCAATTCCCAAATCGCAGATCTTAACGCTCCCGTCGCTGTGGAGCAGGAGATTGCCGGGTTTTATGTCCCTGTGAACAAGTTTTTTCTTTGCGGCGTACACCAGGCCTTCGGCCGTCTGAAGCGCGATATGCAAGGCCTCTTCGATCGGAAGGGGGCCGCATGCGGCTATGCGTTCTTCAACAGTACCGCCGGGTACGAATTCCATTGTGAAATACGGCCTGCCCTCGACCGATCCCACCGCAAAGACTTTTACGATATTGGGGTGATTGAGGCTTGCTGCGGCCTTGGCCTCGCGCAAGAAAAGCTCCACAAAGGAAGGGTCTTCGGCGAGCTCTTCCGAGAGCACTTTCAACGCCACCTGGCGGCCCAAGGAAATCTGCTCGGCGCGGTACACCGATCCCATGCCGCCGCGACCGACCAGGTGGGTGATTCGATAGCCGTCAACCAGCCGTCCTATGAGCGGGTCTGCCTTGGCTTGAGCCCTGAAGAGAAACACGCTCTTGCCCACCTGGAGCCTGTCCCCGTCGGCAAGCGCAGAGACGCTCACACGCTTGCCGTTTACGAGGGTTCCGTTGATGCTGTCCAGATCGCGTACAAAAAAGTTCCCTGCTCTCAGCTCGATTTGGCAGTGGCGGCGGCTCACAAGCGGGTCGGGCACCACGATCTGAGCCCGCTTGCTGCGGCCTATCAGGAAAGGTCGGGCCTCGGCCACAACAAAGGTCTTGCCGGCCAGGGGGCCCTTCTCGGCATGAAGGCTGGCGACCCCGGGCGGGCCGGCGGAAAGGGGCGGTTTAACACCCGACTCTGGTGCAGACACGATCTACCTGTGAGTGATTGCCTTCTGAAGCCGGGAGCGCGATTCTACGAATCAGACGCGCTTTCGATGAGTGCGCGCACGTTGGTTCCGCGCACGCCGGGTGCTTCTGTACACCTATAGTATAGCACGGCATGGGTGCAGCACGGCATGGGTATGTGAACCGCCACCCCGCCTCAGAGGAGCTTCCCGCAGCTCGTACGGCCGAAAAGGGCCGATCCTATCCGGACGCAGGTCGCACCTTCTTCAATGGCGACCGTGAAATCGTGACTCATTCCCATGGAAAGTTCCGGAAGCCCGGTGCCTCCGACCCCGCGGTCCAGGGCCTCCTCGCGCAGCTCCTTGAGCCGCCTGAAGTAGGGGCGCACCTCCTCTGGATCCTCCTTCCACGGAGGGACCGTCATAAGCCCGAGTACCTCGAGGTTCTCCAGTTTTTCTATCCGCCCGAGCGCCTCAACAAGCTCTTCAGGCAGGAAACCGTACTTTTGCGGTTCACGTCCGATATTAACCTCAAGAAGGACAGGGACTTTACGGTCACCCGCTCGGCGGGAGATCTCCTCAGCGAGGCGTATGGAGTCAACACTCTGGATCGAAGCGAATATTTTCAGAGCGCGCTTCACTTTGTTGCGCTGCAGGTGCCCTATCATATGAAAGGTTACACCGCTTCCCAAGACCTGCGCCTTGCACTCTGCCTGCTGGACTTGATTTTCACCGAACTCCTTCAAGCCCAGCGCGAGGAGAGCCTTCATCACTGTGGCGTCCGCGTACTTCGTAGCCGGAAGGAGTTTTATCTCTTCAGGAGCTCTGCCCGCCTTTTCTGCACTTTCAGCTATCCGGGAACGGATCCGCTGCAGGTTCTCGGACAGTGTGTCAAGAAGCTCCTGAGAGACAGGTGGTTGGGTTTGTCCGGAAGAGACGTCTTTATCCTTGGAGTTATCGTCCATTCTCCCGCGCCCTCCAAGTCGTGGGGCCTCACCGTGCGCCGGCCGTCGAGTATGATGAATGCGTTCCGAGGAACTCGGTGCAGAAGCGCACTCGATCCTCACCGAGTAAGTCGCGCACAGCGGC
>CAZGYL010000499.1:0-4484 GCA_964529985.1 uncultured Planctomycetia bacterium
ACCGACAGGGGACGCACTTGGGTGTGGGTGGCAGGCGACCTCCCCGAACGCGGTTCTGTATGGTCTATAGCGGAAGATCACGAGCGGGAAGGACTTCTTTTCGCCGGAACCGAATTCGGAATCTTTTTTACCATTGACGGCGGTAATCACTGGATCCGATTCCAGGGCGGCCTTCCGGTCTGCGCTTACCGTGATCTTGAGATTCAAAGACACCAAAACGATCTTGTCGCAGCCTCGTTCGGCAGGGGCTTTTACATTCTCGATGACTATACTCCGCTTCGCCTTGTGAGCGAAAAACTCTTGGAACAAGAAGCGGTTCTTTTCCCGGTCAAGGACGCCCTCATGTACATACCCAGGCGGCCTTTGGGCTGGAGGGAAAAGGCTTCTCAAGGCGACGGCTTTTTCACCGCTCCGAATCCGCCTTTCGGGGCTGTTTTCACCTACTACCTGCGCGATGATTTGCTCACAAAGCGCATGAAAAGGCGCAAGGCCGAACGCGAAATAGAGCGCGCCGGCGGCGATGTGGCGCAGCCTTCTTGGGACGAGCTGCGCGCTGAAGACCGCGAGGAACCGCCGCAGATCTTCCTGGCCGTTCTCGACAAAAACGGCAGAGTCATACGCCGACTGCGCGGTTCGACCAAAGCGGGAATACACCGAGTGGCTTGGAACCTAAGATACCCGCCCACATCGCCCTACACAAAACGATCGCCTGAGGAAGCCAACCGCGCGGAGGGCCCGCTTGCAGCCCCAGGGACCTATGCAGTGAGGCTCGAGAGGCGCGTTGACGGGAAGATAACAGTGCTTACCAAGCCGCAGAGCTTCCGCGCCGTCCCGCTCGGCGTACGGGCTCTGAGTGCAGCCGACCGCACTGAACTCCTGGCGTTTCACAAACAGACGGCAAAGCTCCAGCGTGCTGTTTTCGGAGCCCTGAGGAGCGTCCAGGAGACCCAAACCCAACTTGAGGCCCTGCGGGGTGCTTTGGACGACACACCCGGCGCTCCCGCCAGCCTTCTCAGAGAGGTGCGCCTTCTGCTGAGACGACTTGCAGACATACGTACAGCTCTGAGCGGCGACGAAACTCTCAGGCGGCGTCACGTTCCCACTGCGCCTTCGATCGTCCAGCGCGTGCAGCGCCTTGTCGGCATCCAGTGGGTGTCAAGCGCCCGTCCCACCCAAACCCAAAAACGCAGCTACCAAATCGCAGCAAAGCAATTCAAGGAAGTGCTCGGTAAGCTCAAGCGCCTTGTTGAGGCGGACCTTGAGCGTCTCAAGCAGAAGGCTGAAGAGGCCGGCGTGCCCTGGACGCCGGGCAGGTTACCCGCTTGGCGCTGAAGTGCGGCGGGAATGAGAGCTTTCGGCGCCGAAGGCGGCTTCCGTCAAGCTCCTTCGGATCCTTCTGCGCCCTGTGCAGACTCCTTTCCCGCCTCTTCTTCGCTCAGACGCGGCTTCTCTCTGAAGGCAAGACCGAAGACCACGATGAAAACAAATATGAAGATCGCGGGATAAAGCCAAATCGGCTTCCAGTTGCAGGATTGAACCGCAAGCCAATCCTTCCGGGTAAGCGTGATCTGGTCCTCCGGTACGCCGTCTTTGCCGAGTTCTTTCGCCACGCGCTTAAAAAGCAAGATCAGCTCTTCCTTTGAGTACTTCGAGCCTCCCACCACAATGCCTTCAGGCGGCACAGCTTTCTTGAGCTCGGCCAGTGTGATCGAACCGTCTTTGTCCAGATCGACTTGAGCTGCAAAATCCGGGGGTTTCGGTTTTTTCTCCTCACCGTAAATGAGGCTCTTTACCGTGTCGGACAGGTCAAGGTAACGCCACGCACTTTGTGCGACCGTCGGATCGACCCACTTGGGAAGAGGCCTCGGATCTTCGGTTCCCAAAACAGCGCCCATGTTGGGAATCGCGGCAGGATTCACTTCCATCATGTATCCAGCGGCGTTGCCGCCTATAAGCCAACCGACTCCGATAAGGAGAAAAGTAAGAAGGCTCTGGGCGCTGGATTTGAGCTCTGCAGGCGCCCGCCTGTCTATGTACATGTAGGAACCGACGTAAAAGAAACTGTAGCAGAAGCCGTGCAGAAGAAGTGCGACAACGGCGATACCGAACTCAGGTCGCGTGAAAAGGAGGTACCTGACCGCCCACGCAGTCATACCGATCATGATTACGCGTTTAAGCCCGAGCCATGCCACAAAAAGCGGCATGCTGAACATGAAAACTATCTCGGAAATCTGGTTTAGCGTGCTGAGAGCCAGAGGCACCGGATAGCCGCGCTGTTGGAGCATAGGAGCCTGGAGCGTGAAAAAGTAGCCGCAGGCCGGAATACTCACCAAGAAAACGCATGTAACGAAGATGAGGAAGGAAGGATCCTTCAGAAGGCGCAATGCGCTCAAACCGAATACGTCTTTTCCCGCCTCAGCCCCCTTCGGCGGAGTGTGCGGCAGGGTCAGGCAATACAAAGCCATAATGATTCCCGCAATACCGGATTGATAGAGGAAATTCGGGGTGGTCATACCGCCCAAGAGAACCGAGGCGACCAAAAGCGCCATGATCCAGCCGATAGTTCCGAGAACGGCGATTCTCGGGAACTTGTCCGGATCCGGTATGTGCTGGAAGCCGACCGAGTTGACCAGAGCGATCGTCGGCATGAAAAAGGCGCCGTTAAGCAACATGAAGAGGAGAAGCAACTCGAACTTCGTCTGGAAACCCGCAGCGATCAGGCACACGCCTCCCAGGAAGTGAAGCGCGGCAAGCACCCGCTGGGCCGGGAAAAAGCGGTCTGCGATCAATCCGACGAAGAGCGGCGAAATAATCGCACCGATAGCCGGGATGGAGCCCAAAAGGCCTATCTGCCACCCCGGGAAGCCCAAGCTTTGAGCATATCCGGTTATCGCGATTCCCCAGCCGCCCCAAACAAAAAACTCAAGAAACATCATGATGGAAAGACGCGTTCGCACCAGAGGCGGGTGCTTTGAACTCATGGTCTGGTCCTCCTGTATCCGCAATCTTCTCCGCAACGGAACAACGCCGAAGCCCGGCCCCGGAAACTCGGTCCGGGGAAGGCCTGGCCCCGCTACCGGACGGGCCGCACCCTGGACAGGCGGGCAGAGGAATTGTGACCGAAGAGCTGAAATTTCGCAAGCGCCTCCAGGGGCCCGCCGCAGGCCCTCGGAGGTTCTCTCTACCGGGCGGAAAGCTGCATTTCCACCCGGTGGTACGGAACCAGCCTCACCGGCCCGAGAAGCCCTGAGGTGAGGCACCACTTATCACGCACTATGTTGCCGTCGTGCCACTTGCGGTTCCACTGCTCACCCTTGACGTCGTCGAAGATGTCCCAACGCATTCTGTTTGCAAGCAGATTCCCCACAACTACAACAAGCTCATTCGGGCCTGGACGCAGGAACTTCGTAACTTCAAGACGGTAAGGCGGCCAGACCCGCACTCCCGCAAGCTTTCCGTTGACCCATACTTCGCAACACCAAGCGACCCGGCCCAGTTCGAGGTGCCAGCTGATCCGCGGTCCGAGAGCACCTTGGGGCAGGTTGAAGCTCTTTCTGTAGATCGCCCGCCCGCTGTACCAGGAAAGGTTATGCTCGGTCCAAGAACCAAGAGGAAGATCGGCAGGCTTACACGTGATTCTGATAGGTTTAAGCAACCCATGCTCCTTAGGACCTAAAACCACACGAAGGGAAAGCAATCCGGGTGAGGAAACCTCGGCCTTCCCGCCTCTGAACTTAAGCGGTCTTCCGTCGGCCCACGCCTTCCATGAGCCTTCGATCTCAGGGACGCTGATTGCAGACACGCCGGGCGGCAGGTGCGCGCGATACCATACGACCGTCGGCTCGGGCTCCTCAAAAGGATATGGTACCGGGCCGTACGGTTTTTCAGGCGGGGCGACATACTCCCAGGCTTTTTTCCAGCCCGTGCCGTTCCGCTTCACCTCCCAGGTCTTATCGGTAAAAAGATGGATTCGCTTCCCGGCGGGGCTCTTGAATAACCCTTCAAGAAGTATCGCGCGGCTTGCTGCAGCCCTGACACTTACCTCCTTGCAGCCCTCAGGTCCGATTTCGAGTCTGAAAAGCCTTGTCCGAGGTCCTTCCGCTTTAAAGGTCTTCTTACCCAAAGAAAGCTCAAACCGCCCGTCGCATACAACAGCGATCCACCCTTTTGACCCCGGGGGGATATCAACGTCCTTGCGGCATGAAAGACCTTTACCTCCGAAAGAGGTTTTAAAGTCCCGCCAATCGTAATAAGAAATAAACCTGCCCTCCCAAAGCGTCCTGTAGCGGTACGCACCCTCGGGGGCGTGAAAAGAGTCGAAGATCTTAACGCACCGCCACCTTGAGTCGTCGACCTCAGGACCGGCCCAGGGAGCACGCCCCTCCTGCGTGCTGCGCTCCCACCTGATCTTCATTACAGGAATCTCAAGGGTGCATTCCGTAAGATCGATCCGCCAGACTCGATCAAGCAAGCCACCGGCAGGC
>CAZGYL010000500.1:0-4484 GCA_964529985.1 uncultured Planctomycetia bacterium
AGCGCCTCTCAGACAAGAGTCGCAAGCGTTCAGGTGAGCTCGGACCGCTCGGCTTGCGGCTGTCCCCCGAAATCCCCCCCTCCCGTCCCCCCCTTTCGGGAGAAGGGGGGATGCGCCCGCTAATGCGGGCATCAAGGGGTGACGGGGTGTCTACGAATTACGCACGGTCATATAAAGTTGAACACTTTCTCGAGAGAAAAGCCCACGTAAGCGAACGCGTTGTTGTAAGGACGGAAACATGAAAAATGCGTCTACGACTTATGTACAGTCATATGGGAGCAAATCGCTTTCGCCGCGGGTCACGGGCTTTTTGGTTCGAACCCGGGACGGACACGTCCATCAAACCCGATCAGTGGCTGTGGGTTGTCCACCCGTCCCAACCGACGTACTCCCGGCCCCAAACCATTCAGTCCCAGGTCGCCATCCATCCGCTGTGCCAACTGCTGCAGCCGCCGGACCACCTCTGGGTGGTCTGAGGCCACGTTTCGCCTCTCGCCGATATCGTCTTTTAGGTTGTACAGCTGCGGGCCCTGCACCAGGCGCAGCTTCCACGGTCCTGACCGGACGGCCTCCAGTTTCAGGCCTCGGTAGTAATAGAACGTCTCATGCCCTGCGGCGTTAGGCTTGCCTGCGAGCACCGGCCAAATATCCTTTCCGTCCAACCGCCGTTTGGGGAGCGGTGCGCCGGCCAGCCGCGCGAAAGTCGGCAGCACGTCGAACATGCCGCAAATGACGTCAGTCCGCGTTCCGGCCGGGACCTGCCCTGGCCACCACGCGATCGTCGGCACGCGAACGCCTCCTTCCCACGTGCTTCCCTTGAAGCCCCGCAGCGGTGCATTCACGGCCCGACGCGTCCCGCCGTTGTCTGAGGTAAACAGTACAAGCGTTTTCTTTGCCAACCCGAGCCGCCGAACGGCGTCCAAGACCTGTCCAACGCTCCAGTCCACTTCTTCCACCCAGTCGCTGTAGTAGCCGTGCGGCGACCGTCCCTGAAACCGCTTGCCCGGGTATATCGGAAAGTGGACGGCGTTGTGAGCCAAGTACAGGAAGAACGGACCGTCCCGGTGCTCCCGGATGAACTTCACCGCCTCTTCGGTATACCACTCAACCAACCGCTGCTGGTCCTCCGGCAGCACTCGCTTCAGCACCGTTTCGTTCCGCAGCAACGGCAACGGCGGCTGGCCGCGGCCTTTCCTGCGTCGTTTCGGAATCGGCTGTCCCAGGCTGGTCTTCACTCCGTCTTCGACCGGTCCCATGTCATTGGAGTAGGGAAGCCCGAACCAATAGTCGAACCCTTGGCGAGTGGGCAAAAACGCAGGCTGGTCCCCCAAGTGCCATTTCCCGATGATAGCTGTCGCATAGCCGACCTGCTTCAGCACTTCAGCCACTGTTGTTTCGCTGGGATCGAGTCCGGTGGCGTAGCCGGGAAACAAAACGTGTTTGATCGGCAAAACTCGCTTCGGATAGCAACCGGTCATCAGCGAGGCTCGCGACGGCGAGCAGACCGGAGCTGCGTAGAAAGACGTCAGCATGCGCCCTTCCACGGCCATTCGGTCCAGATTCGGCGTGCGGTTGATCTTGGATCCAAAGGGTCCAATGTCCGCGTAGCCCAAGTCATCGATGTTGATCACCACAAAATTCGGCTTTGCAGGCGGGGCGGTCTGAGCCATCGATGCTGCAACTACGCAAGCGACCCCAGCCAACCAAGCGATCATCGCCTTCATTGCTCTTCTCCCGTTTCAACGTTGCTGTGTCTCTGCTTTGATCCTACACCTGCCAGCAGCTCGCGAGGCGCCGGCGCGGGCTGCTGGCTCTTAGGGCAAAGAGCTTGCGGTCTCGCGGACCAGCAAGCGCGCCAAAAAACAAGCATACACTAGCGGTGAGCCGAAATTCAAACGTCACGTCCGGTCGGCCTCCGGAACGTCCGGCCGCTGCTGCGGATGGCCCGGGTGTATTTCCTGCAAATTTGGCAGGACTTTCGGATCCACAAACCGAAGAGCTGATGGACGAGTCGCACGCGGTGCGGGAATTTTTGGGTTCGGATGCGGTCGGGGACGTTCCGCTGGACGAGACGACCGTCCTGCGGCCTTCGAAAATAAACTGCGCACAGTCAAACACCGGATTATCCAAAAGTCTGTTAAGTCACCAGAGATCTGAAAGGTCAGAGGTGCTTATTTCTCGGGGTAAAAAGGAGCAAGGAGCGAGGAACAAGGATTTTTCGCTCCAGCTTCCTCCTTTGCATAACCGCTGCACTCAACGGAAATAAGAGCGTCATTCGTTCTTGAAAGTAACAAGACCCTTCTTACTCACAGTCTCGGTGAAGACCGACTTGCCCGCTCGGACGGTAAGCGTGCCGCCCAGCCACCGCTGTTCTATGACCCTCGGACTGCCACCGGCCGCACGGTACACGTACCTGGCGTGTTTATCCCAGTCGTGAAGCTTTCCGTCCCGCCACACGCACGTCTCGGCCGGCTTATCACCGAACCGGAGGCGGATTCGCCGGCCGCACGCTCCGGTGTACTCTGCCTCGCCGTCAGCCAATCGTTCGCTCTGTACTTTCGCCTTAGCTCTCACGGCCTTCTTGAACGCGGCGAAATCCGGGAAGTCCGGCGCCTCCCCGACCTCCAGTGCCACCCCGCAGTACTTGCCGCCCTGACCGTTCGCTGACAGCACGCGGTACCCCTTCCATTCGTCGCCTTTTTTGCTCGTCGTCAATGACTTCGTCAGCTCGTTTCTCACCTTCAATGCAGTGGTATTGATTGGGTGCAACGCGACCCACGTCTTGTCGCACTTCAGGAATATGATGCGGTCGGTCGTCTCCAGCTCAACACTCGGAGGCACCACCCACACCCACGGTGACTTACCGTTTCTGACCAACCATATCGCCACGTTGCCGTTCTGCCCGACCCGGTTTTCGCCGGTGACCTTTCCAGCCGTGTACCTGGCAGAACCGGCGAACTTGGGATCGGGGCCTGGAATGCCCTGAATCGCGATCGCCCCAAGTTTCTCGTCCGTCGCCACAATCTTCAATCCGTTGACGGCGGTTCCAGGTGGGGAGCCGTTGACAAGAGAACCCATCTGAAAGGTGCGGCCGAAGTAGTGCGTCTCGAAATATTTGGGCGGAGATCTCAGGTCGTTTTTGACAGTGGCTGAATACGCCGGTTTGCCGGCAAAAAGCGCGGCTGGTCGCTCGAAATTCTTTCGGGCGAGCTGGACGACCGCGGCCGGCGGGCGGTAGCCGCTCGTGAGGACATGGACCTCATCAGACTCGTACTCTGCGTTGTCAAGGGGCGTGTCTCCGAAGTACAGCCAAAGGATGCGCGGGGCACTGCCGCCGAACGGTTGCGGGTGGGTGTAATCGCGGCTGGAAGGGCCATTGAACGCGCCGCGGTAGTACTTCACCGCGCCGGTCGCGCACAGGTAATCGAGACAGGCTTTGGCTGCAAGCTTCACTTGCGGATCCTTGGCGAAGTCGAACAGATTCAGTAGCGGGGCTATTGAGTGGCCGTGATAGTTCTCCGAATCCCATTCCCCCATGCCGACGCGGTAAAGGGCAGCGGCGTACTTGAGGATGATGCTCTTGTACAACCTCCGCGTTTGCTCATTTCCTGTTTCCTCGGCCATCAGATAGACGCTGGTGACCCGCATGAGGAAGAGGTTTTCGGTGGACCGCACGTCCACCCACGAGTTTTTGACGTCCGGTCCCCAACCACGACCCGGTTTCACGAACGCGGGGTGCGGGCGGTAGAGCGGGTCCCTTTCCGTCCACTTTTTTGCTCCGTTGAACATCCGCTTCCTATAGGACGGGTCGAGTAGGTCGCCGAACAGAAAGTACTTGCGTATTTGGTGCTTCAGGGTGAAGCAGGCGTAGTAGTCGATACCGCAGGTATGTGCGTGCCATTGATCGGCCTGTGCGTCCTCTTTCTGAAGTTCCTTGATCGCCACTTCCTTCTCCGCGGCCAGGATGTGGGCCATGAGGAACCCGTAGGCTCGCTTTTCGTTCTCGAAGTATGTCCGCCCGCCCAGGCCGGCGGCTTTGACCTTCGTGCACATCCCCTTGAGCACCCGCCGGGCGCGAGCCTGGAATTCGCTCTCCCACTCGGCCGGCCAAGGGTTCCTCATTTCATTGGGAACAGGAACGGAAACAATCGCGTCGCCAGGCCGCGCCGTTGACGCGATCAGGATTAAGAAAACTCCGACCTTCAACGCATCCTCCCTCGTTTCGTTTTTTGCCTAAACGATAGTTTGAAGGCATCCGCACAGACCGCAGGCCTGCTTCCCGCGGTCGAGGCCGGGGCAGGAGTTTTCTACCGGATTGAGTGACTTTCTGCAAGGGCCTGAGGGAAGAGGTCTCGAGGCGAGGACGCGAATATGGAGCGGAGTCGCCGGAATCTATCGCAGCTTTCTACACCTTTATTTTCCCCTTTGTTCCTGATATTTTAGGCCTCTTAGTTCGAGTTTTGCCATTTTGGCAGGGGCAAATA
>CAZGYL010000501.1:0-4477 GCA_964529985.1 uncultured Planctomycetia bacterium
GGACACTTATATAGTTGTGACCGAAGAGCTTTTTGAGCTGCTACGGCGCTATTCTCAGGGGGCACGGGAAAAATGATCATCGAGGAGACCGCCTACGCGCGTGCAGGTTTGGTGGGGAATCCCTCGGATCTCTTCCGCGGGAAGACCATGTCACTTCTTTTCGACCGGTTCAAGGTCCTGGTAAAGCTCTATGAAACCCCGAAGCTCATGGTCCTTCCGAACGTGCGCGATGTGACGAATTTCGACAGCATCGAGGATCTGGTCACCTACAGAAGGCGCTTCGGGTACTACGGAGGGATCCGCCTTATCGAAGCTACGATCGTGCGGTTCAAGGAATATTGCGACGAAGCCGGAATCAAACTCGACGATCGCAATTTTACGATCGAATACCATTCGACCATTCCTTTCAGTGTGGGGCTTGGAGGTTCAAGCGCGATTGTAAAGGCCGTATTCAGTGCGCTCATGCAGTTTTTCGGCCTTACGGAGCGGGAGATACCAAAGCCCATTCAGCCGAATATTCTTCTTGAGGCCGAAACAAAGGAGCTGAATATAAGCGCAGGTCCTCAAGACCGGGTGGTTGTTGTTTACGGCGGTCTGGTCTACATGGACTTCTCCAAGAGGGCGTATCAAGAGAACGGAGGCCTTCACGGCAAGTACGAAAAACTCAACCCTGACTTGTTACCCCCGCTCTTCATCGCGTACAAGGAGGATTTGGCGAAATCTTCGGGCGATGTGCATAACATCATGCGTTACCGCGCTGCTGTTGAAAGGGATAAGAAAGTCCTGGACGTAATGCAGGAGAAAGCAGCTCTTGTGGATGAGGCCAAAGCGGCCTTGCTTGAGGGCAGGGCCGAGGCCTTGGGACCTATCATGTCCCGCGACTTCGAGCTGCGCTGCCAAGTGTATGAGGTTTCACCCGGTGACCGTAAGATGGTCGAAATCGCCCGCGATCTCGGGACTCACGCAAAACTTACGGGCTCAGGCGGGGCCGTGATAGGAGTTTACGAGGACGAAGAGCAGTTTATTGAGCTTGAGGAAGCTTACAGGCGTAACGGATTCAGCACCATAAAGGTTAATGTAGCCGATTACGAAGACGGAAAATCTCAGTGAGCTTCACCTCGCCCATAAGCACAACCAGAGCACCATAGAGGACGACCCCGAAGGGCACTCCGAGGATTAAGGCCTGCGCAGGACGAAAAGCGCCTCGGCCGAAGAGCCACCATACGCCGAAAGCCATAAGCAGCCCCGCCGCAGAGCACCTTAGAAGCGACCGCCAAGGGAAGGGCCACCTGTAGTGCCTGCGCGAGAACAGTACAACAAGAAGCAGCAGCACGCAGAAAGCCCCGAGCGAGGTGTAGGCCGCCGCGCGGTAACCGTATCGCGGGACAAGAAGAAAGTTTCCTATGAGATTCAATCCGGCTGCAACAAGAAGAGCCTGCATGGTCAGGTGGGTTTTCTTTTGGATGTTCAACCCGCCCTGGAATCGATGCTGAAGGCCGTGGAGGAAGATCGCCCAAGCGATTACAGGGATAACCCAGCGGCCCGTTCTGAAAGCACGGCCAACCAGTATGGAGCTGAGAGGCACTGTAAGAGCCGAAAGGCCGAATGCGGCGGGCACTGCCAGAAGCAGGTAAAGACGGGTAAGTTTTGCTATGACAAGGCGCCCGGCCTCTTCGCCTTCGTTCTCGTGAACCGCGTAAAGGAGACTCCCTGTTGTCAGGGAGAAAAGCTGGAAGATCAGCATCATGGAGCTTTGCGACACACTGAAGCAGGCCGAATATATGCCGACTTCTTTTTCGCCCCGGAAAAGCTGAATGACGTAGCGGTCGGAAAGTGTCATGATCCATGCGGCAAGTCCGGCTATGGTAAGAGGGATCCCGTAGCGTGCGAGCTCCCGCGCCAGAGTCCGGGAAAAACCGGAGCGGTCCGAAGGCCAACCTCCCAGTGCAGGTCGCAGGAGGAAAGGTATGGCGATGAGCCGCGCTGCAACCCCTCCCGCAAACATTCCGACAATACCCATGCGCAAGTAAACGGCAAACGCGCAGCCGAGTCCCAATACCGCGATGCTGCGCCACACTGCAAGCGCGCTGAAAAGACCGATACGGCGCCGTGCGCGGAGAAATTCGGCTCCAAGGCGGATGACACCTGCGCAGACGAAAAGCGGGAGCGTCCACAGAAGCCCCTCGCGAAGAAGAGGGCCGGCATAAGGGCTGAGCAACGCAACCGCAACGCCGTAAAGCAGCGAAACCAAAGCAATAGTCACGCCTGCTGAAGCAAGTACCGTGGTCCTGAATGAGCGTGCCCTTTGTTCTTTGACCGCCTCCGGATAGAAACGCTGAATCGGAGCTGCGAGCCAGCCTAGGAAAAAAGAAAGCACCGTTACGGTCGTGCGCACAAGGCTGTAGACGCCGTATTCTTCAGGTTCGAAAAGGCGTGTGAGAACCGGCAGGGCCACAAAGCCGACAAGCCCCGGCACCACCTGGGAAGGCAGGTAGGTTGCAAGATCGGCAAGAGTCCTTCCGGTGCTCGTTTGATTGCTCACGTCCGACCTATTGCTCCTAAAGTTGCGTTTGCGAGAATCCTCATCCTCTCTTCGGCTCAGCACAGGCGCAAGCCCTACAACCCGTGTGGGCTCCTTCGGGCTTTTCGAAGCACCCCCGGGGCGCGGCCCGCAAGGGCCCTTCGCTCTCCGGCGCTTGTTACCCCGGGGGGAGCCGCGTAAATTTGTCGGTGTGAAGGAACCGGCCCGCCGGTTTGGGAGAAGCGGTTTTGAGGGCCTTTTCTTAAGCTGGGGCTGAGAGCGGAAAAAGAACGGAAGGAGTATGCTGTGTCGCGAAAACTTTGTCTGCTTCTTGTGCTTCTCTGTGTAAGAGAACTCAGTGCGTCAACCGGTCAAAAGGAGCCCTTATTCAAAGCGCCCCGGAACCTGAAGGAGCTTACGGAACGAGTTGAGAAACTGAGGGCGTACTACGCGCCCTACCTGCGGTCGTTTCCCGCAAAGCTCTACCTGCGGCGGCGTACCTCGCTTAACGGAGAGTGGAAATTTGCTTTCGAGGCCAAAGACCCGCCGCGACGGACGAAGGCGGTGCCGCCCGCGCCCGCGTGGTACACGGATGCGTTTGACGATTCGGCTTGGGAAACCACCAGCGTTCCTGAGTGGCGCTACCGCACGCGCGGGCATGACAACGCTTATGATCTGAAGACGCTCGATAAGTGGCTTGGATACCGAGGTGATAAAGCCACAAGCGAGATATGCTGGTACCGCAGGACTTTCAACGCGCACAGGCCTGCTTCAGACCGGCGTTTGTGGCTGTGCTTCGACGGAGTGGATTGGGAAGCTTGGGTTTATTTGAACGGACGGCTGCTCGGGAAACACCGAGCCTACTATGAGCCGTTTTGTTTCGAGGTAACGGATAAAATCCGGTCCGGCCGCAATACGCTTGCCGTACGGGTTATAGACGGGCGCGAGTACGGCGAACCTACGACTTACTGGGCCACGTTTCCCGACATTCGCGCAAGACGGCAGCGCTACACTCCTAATCGCAGCCGGTCTATCAAGGGAAATTTACCGATCGGTTATCACGTGGGAACGGGTTTTGGAATCTGGCGCGATGTTTACTTGGAAGAGACAGGGCGCGTGCGGATTGATGCGATATTCGCCCGGAATGATCTTTCAGACGGCAACTGCCGGGTGAAGGTGGAATTGGACAGCGACAAGGCCCGGCGGATCGAACTTAAGGTGGAAATCATACCCGAGAACTTCAAAGGGCGTTCGTATCGCACGAGTGTTGCGTGCGAAGCGAGGGAGGGCTTCTCGTGTCTTTCTGTTTCCGTCCCCATGCCGGGAACCGAAATATGGACGCCTCTTACACCTCGCTTATACAGGTGCAGGGTTACGGTTTCAGACGTCAGGGGATTGATCGATGGAAAAGATGTGCTTTTCGGGTGCCGCAGCTTTACTTTGGCCCGCAGCCGGGGGGCCTCCGGCGAGGCGGGACGGTCTCAAGTCGGGCTTCCGGACGGCATGTTCCTTCTTAACGGCAAGCCGTGTTACCTGCGCGGAACGAACATCCAGGGCCTTAACGCTTACGCGTATTGGGGCCAAACCGAGAAACTCATTCACGCCGTGCTTCTGCTGAAGGCAGGCAACTTCAATGTCGTTCGCTCCTGCCAGCATGTTCAAATGCCGGAGGTAAGAGAGTTACTTGATCGCTTGGGCATGATGAGCGAACAGGATCAAGGAGGAGGCTACCACGGCTCTTTGCCCGACGGTATCCGGCGGGAGCAGCACATACATACAGGCAGGGTTCTTGCCAGGGTTACCTACAACAACCCCGGTGTAGTGCTCCTTACTTTCGGAAACGAGCATTTGTTCGATGCAGCCCCGATTGTGCGCGCGGTTCTCGAAGTCGATCCGCAGCGTATTGTAAAGCCGATAAGCGGGCGCCCGGGCAGCGGCCGTAGGAGTTGGGACCTT
>CAZGYL010000502.1:0-4466 GCA_964529985.1 uncultured Planctomycetia bacterium
TGAAACCCCAGCCCGTCCTTGCGGACCAAGTGGGCGCCTCCTCCTCCTGTGGCTATGAAAGTGGTCGGGCCTACAGTCGTGCGGCAGTAGCCGTGGAAATCGCCCCCAATGTAATACGCGGCTCTCTTGCGTATCAGCAGTTCTATGAGTTTTTTCTCCCCCGGGAAATCTCTTCCTCCCACATACTCTGAAACATGCGGAGAGCAGTGTCCGAAAACAAAGACCTTCTGGCCGCTTCGCTCAGCTTCTTCGAGCTGATCCTGCAGAAATGAAAGCGCCTCGTCGTTGTTAATACGTTTGGGCAGGATATCGAGGAACACGAAACGAAGCGGCCCGCGGACGAGGGAGAAACGAACCGGCCCGTAAACCTCCCGGAACCTGCGCAGCGGATAAGTGTCCGGAGCCACGTCATGGTTGCCCGGAAGCACGAATACCGGAAAGGGAAGCTTCCATTTCCTGTACATTTTGTAGCGAAGAAAAAGGTGCTCCGCCGGGTTGGGGTCCCGCGCCACATCTCCTAAGAGCACAAGGAAGGCGGGATTGAGCTTTCTCAGCCTGGAAGAGATCCTGTCAAATGTCTCGTCTGCACGCGGATCACCACAAGCTGCGAAAGTAAAGGCTTCCTCCGGGCGATAGGGCGGAACATGATCGCGGACTTCCTTGCTGTTTCCCACAAGGGGAGGAGGCCGCTCGTACGCGTGCAGCCGCACAAAGAGCACGGCGAAAAATGCTGCGGCAAAGACCGAACCAGCGGCCAGGAAGCCTGCGATCAGAAGTATTCTCGGAACTCTATTCACACCGGTCCTCATAGTCGGCCAAACTTTGAACACACCTGGCGGCACAGGCTGCACACAGGCAGCCGATCATAGAGGTGGGACAGGGACCGCGCAACGTCCCTTCCCTCTGAAGGCGGCCGGCCATAGGATTGAGAAGAGCTGAGCCGACCATGTTTATTGCAACGCTTTTTGCAGCAGGATATCTGGCCCTCGGCTGCGCCGAGGGGGAAACACTGCGAGCCGGGGTCTCTGTTAAGACTCTGCAGCCCAGCGGTATCCGTTTGCTTTTGGCACCGAGACCTGAAGCCCGAACGGTCGCCATAGCGGCGGGGTGGCGTGTGGGGAGCGCGGTGGACGGCGCAGCTACATGCGGGGGAGCGCACCTGCTTGAGCACCTTCTCGCCTATCATGACACAGAGCTTTCTTCGGCCCGGGAGATTCAGGCCCGCTGGCGGAAGCTCGGAAGCGCGCCCGCCGGCCAGACGGCTCCTGATTGGACCTTGTTCACAGCAACGGCTCGGCCGGAGGACCTCATCGAGGCACTTGAGCTGCTGCGCGAGATGCTCTTTCACCCCGCGTTCTCCAAGGCCGGTTTGGCCCGGGAGCAGGAAGTCCTTGCAGCTGAGCTTCTGACACGCAGCAGGGATCCTTTGCTCAGAGGTTACCACCTGGCGGTCCAGACGCTTTACGGGGAGGACAATTACGGGTTGCCTCAGGAAGGGTATGTCGGAACCGTAAGGGAGTTTTCCGCCGAATCGCTGATAACAAGGTACGACACGCAGTACCGGCCGGACAGGTTCGCCCTTGCAATAGCCGGGGCTTTCGATCCGGCGCTTGTGACGGAATTCCTCACGGAAACCTTCGGCCTTTACACGGCCGCCGGCCCTCCTCCTGAAGGCTTACCCCCTCTGCCGCCTGCGGTCAGCCGCAGCGATTTGGTGGTCGAACAGGCTCCAGCGCCATCGGCGCAGCTTGTTGCAGCCTTTCGAGGCCCTCCGGCGTCCGACCGGGATTGGCTTCCTTTTTCGGTGGCGGCTCACATGTTGGCAGGAGGCCTTGGGTCCGTGCTGCGTAACCGCTTGGTTTACCAGGAAGGAGTGGCTCAGCGGGTGGAACTGCTGGTAGAACCGCGGACCCGCGGGGGATTCGCAATGGTGCGGATAATCCTGGATCCCTCACAGCTTGATCGCTGCCGCCGGGAAGTCATACGGGCGTTGCGTCATTTCTCCGCCGGGGCGTTTGAAAGCAGTGCTGTTGAGCGCGGGATAAACAGTCTCCTGCTTTCCTTCGCACGTAAGGTCGAAAGCCCCCGGGGTTTGGCCGCCGAGTTGTTTCGGTGGGATGTGCTCGGCGATTGGAGCTTGCCTGTGTCCGCCGGCGAGCGCTTGGCTGCGGTTACCAGGGAGCAGTTGGAGCGGATAGCTCAGCTTTACTTTTCAGCTTCCAAAGTGCGTTTCGTAGCGATATTGCCGGAACGCTTTGAGTATTCGCCTGCGGAACCTTTGCTTCCTCTGACCCGCGAGAGGCGCAGGGTGAACGATCCTTTCCCGCTTGTAGCTCAAAGTCTGCCTGACTCCAAAGTATATTCGTTTGCGCTTGTCGTCTGGGGCGGGCTTGCAGGGGATCGCAGAGGACAAGAGGGGCTCGGCGGTTTGGTCGCAAGGGCCGTGCTGAGAGGTCGTCAAGGGGAAAGTCCTGAAAATTTTATGCAACGCCTTTACAGGTGGGGCGTCCGCGCTGAAGCAGGGACAAAACGTGACTACAGTTTCCTGCGCTTCTCAGTGCCGGAAGGGGCTTTCGAGGACACGCTGGAGCAGATCGCTGCAGCGGTCCTTCACCCGAATCTCTACGATTTGGCGGCCTTGGAGAAGGTAAGGCGCGAGATCGTGGCTGAGACCGTAACTTTCCCGAGCCTTGCAGAGGCCGCCGAGCGGCGTTTGTGGCAGCGTGCTTTTGCCGGAACGCCTTATTCGGTTTTTCCACCGGGCAGCAGGAAGGCCCTGGAAGCACTTCGCGTTCGACTTCGCGTTAAAGCCACCCAGTACTGGGAGCGGTGGTGGAGGCCGGAGAATTTCGCCGCTGCTGTTGCAGGCCCGCGGCGCGTTGACGAGTTGATCGTGCTTGTAAGAAGGGCCTTTGAACCGCTCGCTCAGTATGGGCCGGGAACGCGGTGGCCGGTTGATTTCCCGCTGCCCGACCTCAAGCCGCGTACGATTCTGGTGCCCATGGAGTTGCCCGAATCTCTGTTTCTGCTCGGCTGGTTTACGCCGGATACGAGCGGAGAAGCTCTGGCCGCATTGCTTCTTGCGCGGGAGTTGCTTGCCGGAGGACCCGGCTCGCGGCTGTGGAAACTGAGGCAGAACTACGGACTTCTTTACCACATAACAGGAAAGGTTGTAGTGACCCGGCGGGTTCTCGAGCTCCAGATCTCCCTGCTTGTGCCGGTTGAGAAGCTTGCAGCGGCGTTGGACCTGTTGAGGGCTGAGCTTGAGCGCCTGGCGGTTGAACCGGTTTCCACCGAGGAGCTCAAACTGGCCAAACTTGCGGTTCGCCAGAGGAGGCTTTTGAGGCTGGAAGAGGGCCTGAATCTTGTTGAGGAGGAGGCCTGGGGGGCGCTTGTAGGCTGGGATCCGGCGGATTTGGATAGATATTTGGAAAGCACGACCCCTCAAAGCTTTATGCGTACATTGCGCCGCATAATGCCTGAGACGGCCCGTTGGACCGTCGCTGTTGGGCCCCAGGAGGTTCTCAGGCCCTATTTGGAGGCTCACTGGGCCCAGGCAACGGCGAAATAGCCGGATCCGGCCCGGAGCCGCTCTACGGGGGGAAGCGGTAATGCAGGGGAAAGGCGTTGCCGTTGGGCGGTTTGTTGGCTATGCTAAGAAGCTTTCGGTAGGAAGATTCCGCCGCAGGCGGTTTTCAGGACAAGGCGTTGTTGAGGCCTGCGGCCCGCTGGACCCTGCGGGGTCCGATGGATCCAAGTTGCTGGCAGGTACCTTTGCATGCTGGCGGAAGAGACTGCAGGAAGTCTCGGACGGCCCACCAAGATCAGCGGAAGGCTGCCGATACCCCCTCAGAGGTTTCAGGTGAGGGGGAGTTGTGCAAGACTTTCGTTTCCTTCGAGCTTTGAAGTGAAGAGAGGACAGATTCAGGAGCTGGTTTATGGCGAAAGAAGACAACGGCCGGAAACCGAATCTTGTGCCTGATTTCGAGGCGCCGATTCGGGAAATCGACCAGAAGGTCGCTGAGCTTAAGCGGTTTGCAGCTTCGGCCTCTGTAGATTTGTCCGAACAGATCGAGCATCTGCAGAGGAAGCGGGAGGAAGTCACAAAAGCCATTTTTGCACGGCTTACCCCTTGGCAACGGGTACAGCTTGCACGACACCCCGACCGACCGCAGACCATGGACTTCGTTGAGCTCATGGCTGCGGATTTTTTGGAGTTGCACGGAGATCGTGCTTTCCGGGATGATCCGTCGATAGTTACAGGCCTTTGCCGCATCGACGGCCAGAAATTCATGATCGTAGGCCACCGCAAGGGGCGGGGTACGAAGGAGAGACTCGCTTGTAACTTCGGCTGCGCCCACCCCGAAGGGTACCGCAAGGCGATACTTAAGATGCGCTTGGCGGCCAAGCTCGGCATCCCGGTTCTGAGCTTCATTGACACACCGGGGGCATACCCGGGGGTCGGT
>CAZGYL010000503.1:0-4462 GCA_964529985.1 uncultured Planctomycetia bacterium
AGGCGCCCCGAGTCCGGTTTTGGCGAAAAGCCAAAACCGGAAGGTAGTTATTGGATGAGGCACTAACGGCCTGCAGGGACCAGGAAGAAGTTCTGCCTTACTTCCCGCCCTTCTTTTACTTCGATTTGAGCCGGTTCGCTTTCAAGATAACCCGGAGCTGAAACGGTCACCCGGTAGAGCCCTTCCGGCAAGCCGTTGATTACGAAAACTCCGTCGGGGTTCTCAACCTGCACGGCTTCTTCTATCGGTCCCTCAAGCTGCACTGTAAAGGAGCGGATCGGCATTCCCACGTCATCAGAAAGGCAAGTCCCTGTGAGCCGGCCGCCGCGTACGAGTCGGATCTCAAGGTCCCTTCTGGGAACCTCAACGTTGTCTATCCTGACCGGAGCACAGTAAGGCGTTGAGGCCGCAACACTGTAGACGACGTTGGGATCCACATCCTTGAAGGTAAAAGTCCCGTCGCGTCGGCTTGAAGTCACGCGAAGCTCCTGGTAAGGACCTAAAAGCAACCGCACGCGGGCACGCCAAATCGGCTTGCCGTCCCGGTCAACCACCCTCCCTTCGATAACCAGGCCTGTGCTTTTGTCTCGGCGAGGGGCGGGAGGCTTCGGCGGAACCCTTTTGGGAACCTTTCTGCTCTTACGAGGGGTTTGCGCGGACCGTGGGGGCTCCTGGGTTTCAGGGCCTCTTCCCAACGTCGAAAGAACGTAAACGGTCAGCCCTGCCACGCAAATTCCTACAAGAAGTACAAGCAAGACTTTCGGTTTCATTGGATACCGCAGGCTCCGCGCCCCAGCTCAGCTCACCTCCGGCGCTTCCTACCTTTTAATTCATACAACACACTGGCCGCCCAGCCTACAATCCACACGCAAGCGATTCCAACCGCAGCGAACAGATATCCGACAACCGAGCTTGCAAGGGCTAAGGTGCAAACAACAGCGGTTCCGGCGATCGCTCCGGCCAAAGCCCCGGGCGCGGAAGCGCGCCTGTTGAGCATGCCAAGGAGAAAAAGCCCGGCTAGAACTCCCATGCACAGCCCCAAGATCAAAATAAAGGAGTCCCAAAGCGACTTAATGGTAGGGTTTATAAAAAGAAGCCCGAGAAGCGTCCCCAGCCCCCCTGCAGCAACGGTTACCAAGCGGGCGGCATGAAGCCTCGAGCCCCCCGAACGCCGCTTGCCCAGGCGCTCAAGGAAGTCGGTCACCATGGAAGAAGCAACTGCGTTCATACTGGTTGACACCGTGGACTGCGCGGCCGCAAAAATCCCGGCGACAACAAGCCCTCCTACACCGGGAGGAAGCTCAAGCGAGATGAAAAGAGGCAGTATTTGGTCTGTCATCACCGCGGGATCCAGGCGCTGAGGGTGAAACCGATAGAAAACAAAAAGCGCGGTTCCGAGTGCGAAAAAGAGCACTGAAGCAGGAATGCTCAGCGCCGCGGCTGTCCAAAGCGACCGTGCGGCAAGCCGGGAATCCGGTGTCGTCATATACCGCTGAACAACACCCTGATCCGCTGTATATGGGGCCAATTGCTGGCCTGCTCCTCCCAGTATCACAACCCAGAAAGCAAGAGAAACATCTGTAGGATCCAAGTGCCAGTTGAAAGTTCGCAGTTTGCCTGCTCCGTAAGCTGTTGCAGCAAGCGTTTCAAGCCCTCCGGGTACCGCGAGCACAATCGTTACAAAGCACAGAAATGCTCCACCGAGGAGCACTCCCGTTTGAATGGTATCGGTCCACACAACCGCACGGATTCCGCCCGAAGTGCAGTAAAGCGTGCATACACAACCCATCACAAGCACGGAACCCCAAGCCGGCATTCCCGTAAGGCTCGCAAGCGCCAGGCTTGCAAGAGACATGACAATGGCCATCCGGAAAAGATGGAAGAGTATGAACACCCCGGCGCCGAAGAAACGCAACGCTGCGGTGAACCGCCGCTCGAGGTACTCGTAGGCGCTTGTGACATCCAGACGCCTGTAGTGCGGCAAAACCGCCAAAACCACAATCGGGGCCGCAATTACAACCGACAGATTTCCGGGCAAGTATACCCAGTCCTGGGCGTATGCTTTGGCCGGGATGGCAACATAGGTTATCGAACTCAAAATTGTGGCGAAGATGCTGCACCCGGCGGCCCACCAAGGCAGGCGCTTTCCCCCACGGAAGTAATCCTCCGTATCGCGAGACCACTTTCCAAGATAAAGCCCGGCGGCAAGAACGACAAAAAGATACAAAATCAGGATAGAAATATTTACAGCCCCGAACGGCCTGCGTGCAGAAGACCAAACTGCCGCATGAACCTCCCACGTCTGAGGGCCGCTTTCTTCGCTGCCTGAGCTCTTCCTCAGTCCGAACACCGTTCCGTCGCAAAACGTGATGCTCCCGGAGTGCAGGCCCTCAGGTGGTTCTCCTGCTGAAACCCACGTATCTGTGATTGTATGGTAAAAGAAGAGACGTTCTTTAACTTCTCCGGCCTGCGTGCAAGCACCGATCAGGTGTGACTGTCCGAAAGGAGCAAGCAAACCGCTTGCAAGATCGGCGTCCAAAGTTTGACCGCGTTTCCACCCGGCGCGCTTAGAGTCCCGGCCCGGCCGCCTCAAGCTCAAACGGTAAACGTCGGTTACAAACGAACCCCCTGTATCAAGCCTTACAGCAAGCGCATAAAGCGAACGCCCCAGGCCATCATGCTGCACGGCAAGCAAAGGCACAGCCAAAGATCCACCGGGCGGCGCCGGCAGTTCTCGCCACCCCCGAGCCCTGTGCCCGAGATCAAGTACAAGCAGTTTGAGGCCTTTCCGCCTGTCGGCCCCGACGAACGCAAGCAGGTAGAGTTCCCCTGATTCATGGAAAGCCGAGCCTTCGTAAAGCCCGCAAGGCAGATCGGGCAGTTTCTCTTGCTCAAAACGCTCTTTAGACTCGTTCCAGCGCAAAAGTACAGCTGCCCGAGTGCCCCCGCCCCCAAGGAAGGCGAAATCCGTAGGCCCCACCCGTGCCCAAGCGGACTTCCCGCCATGCGGGCGATTGCAGCTTGCACGCAAAAGCAGCTTTTTTCCTTTCGGCACGTACGCCGAAAGCCTGTGCTCTTCAACCAGGAAGAAAACTCCGCCTGCGCTCAACAGCCTGGGAAACCTAAGAGGCTCTGGAGACTCTATCACATAGCGCAAAGACCACTTCAGGCCTCCCGCCTCGACCTCGGGCGAGCGGGCCCGACTCATTGAAAAATCTTCGCTTCTTATGCCGGCGGCAAAGCCCGACGTCCAGAGAAAGATACAAAAAAGGTGCGCAAAAACCGTTCGCTTCACTTCCGCTCGGCCTTTCAAAGAAAAACCCGACGCAGCTTGAAGCTAACCCAACGCTTCCGCTGCGGCAACCCCCCGCTGCACCGCTGGCCCTGAAAACTTCAAGCGTCTTCACATTTGCGATATCATCGTTCCGGCTCTTTCCAAACACCGATCAGGAGAAGCAACATGAAAAAACTCTTTCACCTGCTTTTTGCTCTTGCGCTTCCGCTTCAGGCTTTCTGCGCCGGCGCCGCCCCAGCCGACGAGCTTAAGCTCATGACGTTCAACATCCGCTACGGCAGGGCCGCTGACGGTCCTGACTCTTGGGAATTTCGCAAAGAGCTTGTGGTTGAAACCATTAAGAAATTCGATCCCGACATTTTGGGGCTCCAGGAAGCGCTCGATTTCCAAATCCAATACCTCACAGAGAATCTCACCCAGTACGCTTGGGTGGGAGTAGGCCGCGAAGACGGCCGGAATAAAGGAGAATTCTCGCCTGTTTTCTTCAAGCGCAAGCGCTTTGAAGTACTTGCTTGGAGTTGTTTCTGGTTGAGTGAAACGCCGCATCTGCCCGGATCCAAAGGGTGGGATGCAGCACTTCCGCGGATCGTAACCTGGGTGAGACTCGGCCTTACCGATGGGTCCGGCCGCGTGATATATGTTTTCAACACCCATTTCGACCACCGCGGCCAAGCCGCCAGGCTGCAGTCGGCTCGCTTGCTTAGAAGAAGATTGGACGTAATAGGCCCGGGAAGAACGATTGTAGTGCTCGGGGATTTCAATGCTTCCAAGGGATCGCAGCCCTACCGGGCATTGCTTAACCCACCCGAAAGCCTCTTCCCGAAGGCAAGGCTTGTTGATGCTTATGCACTTCTTCACCCCGAGGAACCGCCGGCGGGCGAGGGGACCTTTCATGGGTTCAGCGGAAAAGCAAGTAGAGGGAGAATCGATTGGGTCGTTCTGTCAGATGACGCTGAAGTCAAAACCGCAAGTATTTTGCGCGACAACCGCGCGGGACGCTATCCGTCGGATCACTTCCCGGTAGCTGTGCTCTGTACCTTGAAGGCCCAAGAAAGATAAGTTGCAGCCGCGAATCCCAGCCGAACCGCTCAAAGGTCACCGGCCGTCCGTCACCCTATATAAGTGTGCATGATTCGTAGAATCTTTTTCTCGTTCGCGGTCAAGACT
>CAZGYL010000504.1:0-4456 GCA_964529985.1 uncultured Planctomycetia bacterium
GCGGGAAGCACGCCGCCGCCAGGTGGTCGATCGCTTCAGGCGGCGTTTCGCCTATACAGCCGACCGCTTCCGCAAGGGGCTCATCAAGTGGTACGGTGAGGAGCAGGGCCGGAAGATCCGCTACGCAGAGGCCTTTGAGATCTGCGAGTACGGCCGCAGGCCCTCCCAAGAAGAACTCAAGCGGCTTTTCCCCTTCTTTCCGTAGAGGGCCCGGGTTGACTCCTTCAGCGTTCCACGCAGGTCCACAGCTCGTATCTGCATGGAGAAAGTTCGTCCTGGCTCCTGTCAACTTCGCATAGAAAGCGGACCGCACTCGCACCCAGAGTCCAACGCAAAAGCAACACGACGTCGCTTATATTTATGCGACCGTCATCGTTTGCGTCCGCTGCGTCCGGGCATTCAGGCTGAGGCCCGCCGGCAAAAAGCGCTTGCAACGTGAAGATGGCGTCGGGAAGGCCTACGTCGCCGTCTCCGTTTGCATCACCGCGCAAGAAACGAGTGCCGGCCCGCGTGGAATAAAGACGGCTCGACCAGCTCGACACTTGAAGTTCTCCTATCGGCTGGAAAGCTTCATCAAGCACCGCCACAGAGGGTTCGATACGCCCGACTATGAACCGTACAGAGAATGCGTGCGGCGTCCCTGGTCCAAGTACGACAAGATAGCTCAGCCTGACAGGGTAGGGGCCTTTTCCTACGGCCAGTTTCGTCGGGTCGCACACGAAAAACTCCTTACCCGCGATGCGGCCTCTCGCACCAAGAACCAGACACCCTTCCGCTCCTTTATTGGCCGTAGGACCTGTAAAAAGTAGATTAACCCGGTCATTTCCCGAAACTCGTACATTCAGCAGATACACCGGAAGCGGAGATCCCTCAAGCGGGAGGAATTGTGCTGCAGGCTTCCCATTGCGCAAACCGCGGAGGCGATCGGCCTGGAGGTGCCCTTCGCCCTCATTCCGCCAGACGTTGAGCCTAAGCGGTGGTACAGAGCATTGAATCTCGAGCTCTCCTCCGTCCGGCAACGGGATCTTCTGACTGATATCCCAGTTTAGAGTCGCTACGCCTTCCACCCACTGACTGTAGTCAATGGCTGTGCGGACGCCGGCAGGTTCGCCGGGCTTCAAGGACATCCCCTCCAATCCGTACCGCACTTCCTTGATCCAACTCGTACTCCGACGGCGTTCTTTTGGAGAAACAGAAAGTGCAGATTCGGTCAATTCGATCACGATGCGCTTCTTGAGCTCCGTGACAGCGGGCTCGGTTCCGGAGGCTGCGTTTACAAACACGCGGGCCGGGAAATATAACGTACGATCTATGAGCTTCGAGACGAATCGGCGTGTTCCCGGCAAGACATACGGGCGGACCTGCTTAATAATGATTCGATGCGCGCTTGAAAGCTTGAATTCGACGTTCAAACGCACGAGCTCTTCGGGGACCCCCTCGGGAGGCTTGTAGGCACCGGCAAGGGAACTGAGCAGGGACGCCAGCTCCGACAACTCTTCTTCCTGCAGAACAAACGTGCCTTCGAAAACAAGGTTTGAAGGTCTTACGCGCTCGACGACCAAGCGGCCCTGCTCCGTGACGGCCAGAAGATCCAGTTCTGGGATCTGCCCTGGTTCCGGCCTGACAACGCTTGTATCACCCGGTTGAGCTGAAACGTAGAATCTGGAGTCTGTGGGGTCTGTAGGGCTTCCCGTCAATGCTACGCCGTTTGCCGCTTCATCTACAAAGGCGGGCGTAACAAGCACAGCCATTGAAACATTGCTTTCTTCGATCCCATACCACCTGCGCAGTTCGTAAGCCTGAAAGTTCCAAAGAGAAGCCCAGACTTTACGAAGGGCACGTTCTATCGTCCGCTCCCGGAGTTCCCTCGGATCGCATCTGCAAGGCCCCCGGTGGTCTGAGTCGAGCGAATCGGCCGCGCATGCTGAGGTGGAGCTGTAGAGACCTGCGCCGGGGAAAAACAAAGAATCCTCTGCGTTTGAAGAGGAGCGGAAGCGGACCTTGACGGTCTCGGAGCCGAACACCGCTTCTATGCGCTCGGCGATACGTTCGATGACCACGTTCCTTACACGGCCGCTTGTACGCAGATATTCTTGAAACTCTTCGAGCTTCTGTTTCCGATAGGCGGAGTCACTCTGGAATCTCGGATTATCTTGGAGCCTCGCGTAAGCTTCGGCGAAAGTGATGTCTCCTATGGTGTTATCCGAGAGATACTCCCTCAGATAGCTGAAAGGGATGACGAAACCTTTTACTCTGTTGGGCTCCGGGATAAAAGGCAGGAATGCTGCAAGATTAGCTGCCTTACCGCCGAAGAGGTCGGGCCGATAGGTCCCCGAAATTTCTTCAAGGGAAGGCATTGCGCTGTAGTTGAGATCTGCTTTACGCACTTTCAGCGGTTTTGGTTTGCGTTGTTCCCAAATCCTGCGGGCTTCCTGCAGGGTCGCCTCGCGTAGGGTATACCCGTCCTCGGTAACCTCGTAGAAAACCAGTTTGTCCTTGAGGCCTGCAAAACGTGCAAGTGCTCCCTTGATAAAGGCATTCGGCGTGCCTTCCTGCATGGCCAAGATGTTCGCATGGCTGAGGGGACCTTGCGGCGTAGCGGTAACAACACCGGCCACGCGTACATCGAAGTCGGGAGGCACCTCTTCCAAAACCAAGATATCCTCTCTGGTCAAGGCGCCCGCTTGGTGCGCAGCCGCCCAGAGTTGCGCGTCCAGGATCCGGAGTCGGCCGCAGTTGGCGCCTACCGCGTAGGCCTGAAAAGATTTATCAAGCGACTCAAAGACCACCGGTAGGGCGCCGGGGGGCCAAGCCTGCGCCTCCCTCCTCTGGGTCAAAGTACGCGGCCAGTATGCAAGATCTCCCGCGTGGAAACGTTGCTGAATCTTTTCCAGCGCTTCTGAAACCGCCTCAAGTGTAGAAAACCTGCGCAGTGTGAGTAGATAGAAAGGGCTGTCGGGATCTTTCACCACCGCGAAACGCTCCAAGCGGCCTTGGGGGACCTCGGTTGCCACTCCAGCGAAAACAGGGGAACAAAGCGGAAGTACCCACGCATGTCCGATACCGCCGTTTATGCCGGCTTGTTCGTCTTCGGGCCGTAAGAAGAGGATTTCCGGGATCCCGGGAGGGGGAGTGTCGAGAAAAATCACACCCAAGAGCCACCTTTGCCCCTCCGCCTGCGATCTGCTCAGCTTTTCATACGCAAAGTGGTCCGATATTTCAGCGGCGCACCACGAAGTGTTCAGATCAGCCGCTTGATAAGCCAAAAAGACGAGGGCCAGAAGATTCACTTTATCCTCCGCAAACCTCAGGACGAAAGCGGTCTGCAGTCGATTCTATTTGCACGAAGCGAAAACTCTGCAGCTGAGATTGTCCGGTGTCGGATCCGGTCCGCACGCCCCGAACGGCGGGGGCAACTCCCCGGAGCCTCCGAACAAATGGCCTAGAACAGCGACAGCGTCTGCAAGATCCACCTTGCCATCGTCATTTGCATCAGAAGCCTTTATGCAGCCCGGTTCACCGGCGCCGCCGAAGAGAAAACCAAGGATCCGAACGGCGTCGGCAAGGTTGATTCGCCCATCGTCGTTGGAATCGCCTCGTCGGAAAACCGAAACGGCCGCGGGCGTGAGCCCGAAAACCACTATGACTCTACTCGGTGCCTGTTCGTGGAGATCGGAAATCGCTATATCCATGATGCCGTCGCCGTTCATATCGCCGAATGCAAGCCCGGCACGCCAGGACGAGGACCGCAGGAAGGGATCAAACATCCCAAAGGAACTTGAGGTGAAAAAGCCTCCGTCGGCCAGAACTATTTTGAAGCCGTCTTCCGGAGCCAGCGATCTTAGATCGAGCTGGGAAGGCGGGTTTCTCCGTCCGAAGATTACATAGGCCGTCGGTGTGCGTGCATTGTAGCCGGTCACGAACGCAATGTCACCCAGCCCATCTCCGTTGAAGTCGCCGACAGGCGAGAGGTGCCCTATTGTATCGTCCGAGAATTCCCCTCGGATCCGAAGACAACCCGCAGCCGCGCGGTCACAATCAATTTCCAGGATATCTTTTCCCAAACGATCGGAGCCGAAAACGATGTAAACGCATCCTTCAAAAAAGTGGCCTCCTCCGGTTTGTCCGACAGCGATATCGTCAAACCCGTCTCCGTTGAAGTCCCCGGCCGCCTCCACGTTTTCTCCGAACATCCCGTTCATGAGGTTGTTTCGTATCACGACTGCTCTTCCGGCCGATACGAGCGCGGTGAGCTCGATTTTTCCTTTGAGTACGGAAAAGGTATCCGGTCCGCCTAAGATGACAAAGACCTCCCCGCTGTTGCCCTGGAATCGGGCATCCGAATCTCCGTGGATGCGCGTGAAAGCGAAATCAATCCAGCCGTCACCGTTTACATCCCCCAGGCCCGCCTGGGAGAACCCAATCGCGTCATGGCTGTTCCTCCTTTTCGTTTCAT
>CAZGYL010000505.1:0-4453 GCA_964529985.1 uncultured Planctomycetia bacterium
AAAACAGCCTCTCCAAGCCCTCTCAGGCGATTCAAGAAACTTTTGATGAAAAATCTAGGCTAGAGGCCCTTCGCTTCCTTGTATTCCAGATAGGCTCTCTTCTGGGCTTCGTCTATTTCGTAACGTGCGGCCTTTTCCGGCGCAGGTTTCTTGAACGGCCGCACGATTCTGAACCCGACGAACGGCGCATCGGTGTGGTACCAGATGCTCTGCGGGAACTGAGGATCGCGCTCTTTCCATGCCTCTTCCGAGAACACCCTTGAGGCGCTGCGAAGCAGCGGAGGGTCATCCATGTAGGAGCCTCCTCTTACAACACGCGGATAGATATCGGTCGGAAGGTTGATCGGGTTTTTGACGACTTTCCCGGCCCAGGTCTTATAGCCGTCCGGCGTAAATCGGTCCAAAACCCACTCGTAGACGTTCCCGTGCATATCGTAAAGTCCCCACGGATTCGGTTTCTTTGTTCCCACTTTGTGGTATTTGTCTTCGCTGTTTCCCACGTACCAAGCGTACCGGCCGATGGGCTTTGGATCGTCTCCGAAACTGTACGCGGTGGTTGTGCCCGCCCGGCATGCATACTCCCATTCAGCCTCAGTGGGAAGCCGGTAATAACGTCCTGTTTTTGCACAGAGCCATTTACAGAAGACTTTTGCAGCCAACTGGGTCATCGAGATGGCCGGGCGGCCTTCCTTCCCCATGCCGAAAGACATATCGTCGTAAGGAGCCGTGGGCCTTGTTATGGCATCAGCAAGCTCGTCGTACGGGGTGGGTTTGCGGTGGAGGGCCTTTCGCATCTGAATGTCTCCACCCATTTGCCAAAGCTCATACTCTTCCCATGTGACCTCGCACTTTCCGATCCAAAAAGGATCAAGCTCCACCTCGACTTGAGGGCCCTCACACTCCTCGCGGTTTTTTTCTCCCGGGGGACTTCCGATTCGAAACCTGCCGCCCGGAACGGGGATCATCACAAACGAAACATTCGTGCCGGGTATTTTCTCCACGTACGGCTTCATCTCGGCAGGGGTGTCGGCCTTGGAATCGGGATTGGGCCACGGCGGCAGCATCCACGCAGGTGCGGGAATAAGGGTTATGTCCCCTTTAGGCTTCTTGAACTTGACCGGCGGGAGCTCATTCTTCCCGGCCGGCTTTTCCGCTTCGGCCGCCGCCCGGGGGGCCGGGTTGTTTTCACCCGCGCCCGCCTGGCTGGGGGGTTCAGTCTTCGTGAGAACAACACAAGCTGAAACTCCCAGTACAACAGCCCCTACAATAAAACGCGCAGCCTTGTTCATGATCGAGCGCCTCCCGGCACTGTCTTGGCTTTACCTGACAAGAACACGGAAGTGCTATACTACGACGGAGGGGGGGGTTATGTAAACCAAGGGACTGAGGGAAGAGAAAACCGCAACCGGTTTCCTCAAAAAATCGAGCTGCCGTCGGGGCTGCTGGGAGGCCTGAAGATCGCGTAGAGGTGTTCTGCAGAACAGTAAGACCGGGGCGGCTGAGGGTCCGCCTGCTTTCGCCCGGCGGGACTTGAAGTCAGCTCGGGCATCTCCTGAGTGCAAGCAGCTGTATGCTCGGCAACCACCTTCTCAACTTGGCAGCGGATCCACCCCGCACGGTCAGCCGGGCCGGGGGCGCGGGAGGCGCTTCGCAGAAGCTCGCGGTAGCAGGCGCGTAGAAGCGCTGTCAAGAGCGCGCCGTGCGGCCGTCCTCCGAGCGCTTCGACGATCATTTCCCGCAACCTCATAAGCTCTTCTCCGCGTAGCGTTAAGCCTGACACTGTTGGGAAATGCAAAGGGGGGGCCCGAAAACCCGGTAGCCCGGGTTCCTCGAAAAAAGGGGATTTGGAGGCGGTATCGGTGTTTAACGGCGCCACAGCGCACTGACGGAGCAAGGGTCAAGGTCGCAGGGCCGTGCGTCCTGTCCAAGAACAAGACGCTTCGAGGGTGCAGGTTTACTTGCAGGCTTCGTACGTAAGGCAGCGCAGTTCGTCTGTTGTGGTATCGTGGCCGCAACCGGGGAAGGGATCCTGAGGCGGCGGTCCTCCGCCGAACAGGTAGCCGAGCAGGTAAACGGCATCAGCAAGGTTGAGGTCTCCTGAATCATTAGCATCCGCGCTGTCCATACACCCCAGTTGTGCACCTCCGAAGAGGTGGCGGAGAATCGCAACGGAGTCTGAGAGATCCAAGCCGCCGTCCCCGTTTGCATCGCCGCGTATAAACGGACTCGTATTTGGAACGACGGTCAGGAGTGCTTCATGGCTTCGCGCCGAACCCACGGTGTTGGTTACAACACAGGCGAAGCGGGTCCCGGAGTCTGACAGTGAAAGGGGCGGAGTCGTATAGGTAGAGCCTGTGGCTCCAGGTATAGGCGCTCCGTTGCGTTCCCACTGGTAAGTCGGCTCCGGGAAGCCGACGGCCTGAACCACGAAGGTCGCGCACAGGCCTTCTTTTACGGTCAGATCGCTGGGTTGGACCACGAAACGGGGCGCAAACGGCACGGTCGCCCCATCGTCGGCGCCCGGGGTGCCCAGAAGAGTGCTGCTTGCGCGCCAAGCAAAGGGGCTGTCCAGAGACTCGTCGGTGAGGGGATCGACCGGCACCAGCGAATACCCTTCGCCGTCCGCTTCCCTGGGCCACCAAGCGGCGTCCGCATACTTGAAGGAGATGAGAACCCTCCCCTCCGGATCAACGAGCGTTACGGTATCCCGGTCGTTGTCGAGCCGGCCTTCGTAAACGCCGTCCACACGTACTGTCGGATAGCGCAAGTGGAAGGCGTCAGGATTGCTCACAAGGACCACGAACGCCCCCGGATCCACAATCATGCCTTCCGGAAACCGGAACCTGATGCCTTCTATGAAAGCCGCCTCGGTCAGATCAATTCGATCCGGTCCCGTATTCTTGAGTTCGATGAATTCGAAAGAGTCACCGTCAAGTTCGTCCTGCGGCGGCGGATTGTACATGACTTCGGTTATCTTCAGGTTGTCGAACGGCGAGGGAACTCGGAAAAGCGCCTCTGTGAGAGCGCTCCACTGGTTGCCGCTCCGGATCCTCGCTTTAACAAGTCTTGTTTCATTGAGGGTGATGGGCGCTGAATACTGCTTCGCGGTGGGGCTTACCGTGCCGGTTCCGTACTGGCGCGGATCCGACCCGTCCAAAGTGTAGTAGATGGTTCCTGTGGTGCCTGAAGGTCTGCTGATCGTAAGTTTAAAACCGGGGCTTATTCCACCGCCGTGCTTGCTGAAAACGGGGGCGCCCACCGAAGGCAGAAAGCCGTGGCTTCTAAAATGATTAAGTACGTTGGCGCTTCTGTAGGGAAAGTAGTTCTTGAGAAGACCGTTAAGTTCCCTGAGCCAGTCGGCCTTTGTGTAAGGGTCGCTGGGCCTCCTGTAGTCCCCCCAGCGCGCCGATTCAAGTACTATCAACTTTTCCGACTCAGTCGCTCTGCGCATGTACATTGCCGCGGGAATATTGTTTTCAGGGTGATTCGGATCCCACTGTGGAGAATCAGGATTAACGAAAAGGACTCCCCCGTTGAAGAAATGCTTCTGCACGCGGTCGGCGAAAAGGAGCCGGAATTCGGCGTTGGTCATCAAGAATTCGAAAAGCTCCTTCGGTCCCGCTGTGGGCTCGTTCATTGTGTCGTAATTGACTTCCGGAATCTTAAGCACGTGTTCGGCGTCCCAACTATGGAACCGCCACAACCCGCCGTTTGTGTTGTGCGTGGCGTACCAATTCTGGTGCGGCCAGTCGGTGTTGCCCACGTACAAATTCATGATCATGTAGTCGCAGAGATCGACAACGTCCAAGTGTTTTTGGACCTGCTCGTATTGCGAGTTGCTTACCGGCGTTGAGGTAATGATGTTGCGCATAACATTCCAGGCGGAAGTAGCGCGGTTCTGATTCGGAGGATCAGGATTTACAACGGTGCTCGGCCTGTGCTTGAGGACATCGTAATCCTCCGGGCGCCCTCCGAAGTAAGAGGAGGCGAAATGGTGATCGGGCCGCTCGTGAATGTTGTACCACCCCCAGTGGACTCCGTTTATATAAAGATTGACGACGATGTCGTGCGGAGCATGAGAGCCCATGGCGTTTTGAACATCGTCGCAGTAAAGCTCCCGCACGTATTGCGCATGATCGGTTTGGCTGCTGCTCGGGTGTGTCCAAACCATATTAAGCTTTGCGTCCAGAATAAGCGAGTTGAAGGTCATCACCCGAGAGTCGGGGAAGAGGGGAAAGCGCAGTTTCGCAGGGCCGTAGTCATCCCTGAAGATAAGCCTGAAGGAGAGTTTCGGAGACTTCCAGACACTGTGGCGGCTGCTTCCTCCCTGCATGCGGATGCCGCAGCGGATGACAAAGCCTTTACGGCCGCCGGGGTAAATCATTTCGGCTATACATTCGCGCTCCCACCTGCAGCTTGCTCCTTGCCCCGGATAGCAGTCCCGGTTGGCGTT
>CAZGYL010000506.1:0-4450 GCA_964529985.1 uncultured Planctomycetia bacterium
CAGCAGAAACGGGCAAGAGGAGCATAGAGCATGAGTGTGCTGTTGGTTGCGGCCTGCGCGGTTCTTGCCGCCGACGTCTGGACGTGTCCCCCGCGTGCGGACATAGATATTTTTGCAGGGCCCTTTTACCCTGCGGGGGTGATTTCCGTTCGCGACCGAAACGGCGACGGTGTTGCAGACATTCTTCACCTTCGGTATCACGAGCTCCCCGGGAGCCCATACGTATCTCTTTCGTTGGCCGTGCTTTTGGGAAACCCGAACGGCACTTTCGGGGCTGTGGTGGAATCCCACCCTTTTCTCAATGTACCCATGTGGGACCTGATCGACTTGGATGCCACTGAAACGGACCTCAATGCCGACGGTATCGGGGATGTAGTCGTAAGGTCGTGGGACTGCAAAACCTTGTACTATCTTCAAGGTCTTCAGGATGGGCTGACTTTCAATTGGCCTGCTGTGCGACTCTTGCCTCCCCAAAAGGTCTTTGCCACTAACATAGCGGGACGGCTCTTTACCGGAGACTTCAACGGCGACGGCATTCAAGATGTGATCACAAACTACCAAATTGTAGCAGGAACCCGTAAAAGGCGTAATGAAATATGGGTTTTCCACGGGCGTCCTGATGATCTTCCTGATTTTCGGAGTTACGACATATCCAAGTATGGCGCCATTGGAGGTGCAAAGTGTTGCTCGACCGCCGGTGATTTTGATGGGGACGGTTTCAGCGACTTTGCCGTGGACGTCCCTGCAGGGGATTCCCCAAATTCCGGAGAGATCGTAGCCGTCTTCTACGGAAGCTCCGGGGATATGACCGAAGGTCCGCCTGTTGATTTCGGCGTACGTGTAGGCGATCTGCGGGCCGGAGATCTTAACGGCGATGGATTCGACGACCTTATTATGAACGCCGAATTGGCCGAAGGAACCCCTTTCTTCATAGCCTTATCCAACGGCGACAGGACGTTCACGATCAGGCGCTGGAACTTAAGCGACTTTTTTCCGTGCCTTGACGACGGAAATAGGAGGATTCGTTCTCTGGCATATAATATAAGCCCCCTTGCAGATTTGAATGGGGACGGCCTGCTCGATTTCTTCACCACGGGCCGTTTCTATACAGTCCTTGTGCTGGGGGATGCCGAAGCGAATTTTCGTGTTATCCCGCACAACGGTTCTCCGAAGGGACTTCCCTACGAAGCTGCCTATGACATTGACGGTGACACTTACGTGGATCTCATAGGGACGGGTTACGCTTCTACGTGTTTGGAATTCACTTGTTCCTATCTGGCTGTAACTTACGGTAATCCGGAGCTTTCTTTCGGCATCGTCCCTCGCTTTAATCCTTTCATGGAGTATCGGGGCCATAAACCTCCGAGCAACACGGTTCCTCTTTTTTATGCCGACGACTTTGACCTTGATGGAGCCGGAGACCTACTTCTCCTTCTTCAATACGGGCGCTACGTGAAAGTTTTTTGGGGAACGGGTAAGCCTTTTTCCTTCACAGAAGGCGTGAAATTGCCTGTGAGAACAATCGCCGGGGACTTGGAGACAGGTGATATGACCGGAGACGGAGTGCCCGATATCGTTTATTCTGACAGCGGTATGGGCTGGATCGTTCTTTTTGAGAGCAAAGCCGGGCGGCAATTCAGCCGCAGGCTCTGCGCTAAGGGGCTTCCTGAGCCCGGTCCTTTGGCTGCGGAAGATTTCGACGGTGACGCCCTCTCTGATATCGCTGTAGTCTGCAGGGCAAGCGAGGAGCTTGTCATTCTGAAGGGGAAGAAAAGCGGGTATTACGAAAGCGTGCAGGTACTTGAGACCGGCCGGGATCCTGTGGACATCACGTCAGGGGATTTTGACGGCGACGCTCGTGTGGATCTTGCGGTTCTCTGCTCGCTGGGCGGATCCGTGAGGCTGTTCCGGGGAAAGGGAAACGGCAAGTTTGAGGAGGCGGGTTCTTATCCGGTGGGATATGGGGCCGTGCTGCTTCGCAGCGGGGATTTCAATGAAGACGGGCTGTCTGACCTTGTAGTATGTAACCGGACATTGGGTTACGTTTCGGTTGTCCCTGCGCGCTCGGAAGGTGGCTTTGAGCAAGAAATAAAGTGGGATATCGACTTTGATCCTGCCTGGGGAAAGGGTGCGACCAGCACTTCGGTTTTCAATTTCGCTCTTCTGGACTTTAACGGCGACAACCACCTGGACGTAGCTGTCATCCCTCCTCTCTACCGAGCGCCGGGATTCTGCATTCTTTTCGGAGACGGTGCCGGCCGACGCGCGGAGGTAAGGTGGTACCTTGCAGACAGAATCATGAAAACCGCCACCTCATGCTGGTCGCCTGCGGATTCGATTGGATTGGAGTGGCTTTCAAGTATCGTGCCATACGATTGGGACAACGATGGAGCAACGGATCTTGCGTTTTACGGTCGTTGGGGGGAGGCCGTATTTTTCCTCCGCAACAGATCGCCTTGCGCCCGTAAGGCGGTTGTTTTCAGGCGCGGTGAGGTTAATCAGGACGGCAAGATAAATGTTGCCGATGTTCTGAGTCTTCTTGCAGCTTCTTTTGCCGGGGCCGAGCTTCAGTGTTCTGACGCAGCAGATGCAAACGACGACGGAAAGCTCAACATTGCCGATCCGATCTATCTCTTGCAGTACCTTTTCAGAGGCGGCGATCCGCCTCCGGCTCCTTTTCCCGGCTGCGGGGAAGATCCTTCAACCGACCCGCTTAAGTGCCTGAGGTTCAGAAGCGAGGCGTGCCCGGAAAACCTGAAAGCGGACTTTTTGGAAGACTGAGTGGGATGGGAGAAGAAACAGGGGTAAAAGGCCATGTTTACCGTGGTTTTGTTTGTGCTCTCGACAGCTACGATCAAAGTGCCCGATGACTTTCCCACATTGGGCGAAGCTGTTTCCGCAGCAACTGACGGTGATGTCATTGCAATCGCTCCGGGGGAGTACTCGGATAACAAGGAGGTTCACCTTGAAGGCAAGCACATTGTTTTGAAGGGCTCAGAGGAGGGAGAAGAAACGTTTATTAAAGAAGCGATCATTGCAGACGGAGGAGAGGATCTTCGGACTCGCCTTGAAAACCTTTCGATCCGCTATGTTCTTGTAAAGGAGAATGCCTCTCTTTCCTTTTACCTCTGTAATCTGGAGGAAATGTGGATTCAAGGCTCAAACGGAGAGGGGGTGGTGGATTCCTGTCAAATCACCCGTTTGAGGTGCTTAGGCGGGGACATGTGGCGTTTTGAAAACGTCGCTTTTCCAAGCGGCATTGGGTATGTCCAAGGTGCCCGCTTTTTGAACTGCGAATTCGAAGGCAACTTGGAGCTCAGAAACTGTTTGGTGGAAAGTTCGAGCGTGAAAAGCAGACTTATCCTTGCAGAGGGAACTGACTTTCGCAAATGCATTTTCCCGCGGACTAAGTACGGCTCATGCGTTATTCGGGGAGACGCGGGCCTTGAGAGAAATGTATTCATTCTTTCACCCGGACGCTGCTCGTCCACTACCGGTGTGGTTCGCGACCGGTTTCCGAGAGTGGTAAGCTTGCAGGGTCTTTCGCGGCCGGTGCGGCATAACACCTTCTATCGTCACTGCCCCCAGGTTTTGCAGGACGGCGGCAGGGCCCCCGGCTTGTTCGGCCCTACGATTCTGGATGTAAGCGCCTCCCCCGGGCTGCTTTTGGAAGGCAATATTATTTGGCACGATAGGATCGATACCCTCCCTGCGCCTTGGACGCAGGTCGTCTTGGGTGCTTGGGCGGTCCAGCTGCGCTACTGTTTGGTCAGCAGTACGGCTCTTGCCGGATCGAACGGGAACATTTGCGCTTACCCGAATCTTGCCGATCCGGCTTCCGGAGACATGCGGCCTCTGGCCGGATCACCTGCCGTTGACGCCGGGCCCCCCGGCGGTCCGCCGGACCCTGACGGATCCAGAGCCGACATAGGTGCGTTCTTCTTCGACAGGCGGTCGCCTCTTTTTTTGCGGGGGGACGTTACAGGCGATGGATCGGTGAACCTGGCCGACGCCGTTGGGACGCTCAGCGTTCTGTATAGGGGAGAGTCTCTCCCTTGCGTTAAGGCCGCTGATTTCAATGATAACGGGAAGCTGGCCTTGGATGACGTTCTCGGTCTGCTTACTTTTCTTTTTGCAGGCGGACCTCCCCCCCACCCTCCTTTTCCCGAAGCGGGTTTTGACACAAGCGAGGACACCTTGCCATGCAAAGGACCACAGAATTGAGGCTGTTTGTGACCGGGACGGAAAAGCACGCCGGGCCCAAAAGAGACCCACGCGCTATGGTTTTTGCTTTTTGTGTATCTTGGGTGCTTATTCACTCGGGCAAAGCCGCGGTAATCCGGGTGCCGGAAGACTATTCCTCCCTCAGCGAAGCTGTTGCAGCCACAGAAAGCGGGGACAGAGTGCTGGTTTCCCCTGGAACCTACGAGCTCAATGACCCTATTAAGAT
>CAZGYL010000507.1:0-4449 GCA_964529985.1 uncultured Planctomycetia bacterium
ATCAGCAGCGCAATGAGATCCTGCAGGCGCAGTCCTGCGGCTCCCTGCTGGAACGCGCAGGAGCTGCGCCCCTCTGAGTACGACCGCTCTGCAGAAAGGGCCTTCCTATCTTTCTCGCAGAGCTTTGTTCAAGATCTCACGCAACTGGCGTATCTCGGCCCTAAGGCGTTCGATCTCCTCCCACGGGTCAGGTTTCCCTTCCACGCGCTCAAGCTCCCTTTTAACCTCCTCGAAACGCCTTTCGATTTCATGCATTCGGGCACGCACTCCTTCAGCCCTTTCCTCGATCGCTCTGGCCAGGGCCTCGAGCCTGCGGCGTTCGGCTTGAAGTTCTTCCCGTGCAGGCCCCTCAACCCGCTCGATTTTGTCGGCCAGCTCCTCCAAGCGTCCTGCGGTCCTCCGGTGCTCCTCTTCCAGGGCATGCAGCCGGCGTTCCAGCTCCCGGTGCCGCTCTTCAAGGCCCCGAGCTTCCCGCCTGAGCGCTTCGGCACGCTCAGCCTCAGGCGGCGCGGGAGGCCTTCTCCCGGGCGCAGGGGGGTGCAACTCCGCGATCCGTTTCTCCAGCTCCCTTAGACGCCTTCGAATGCGATCAGCTTCCCACTTAAGCTGGTGTTTCTGCGCTGTGAGTTCTGCCAGACGCTTTCTGGGTCCAACACGTTTTTCTTCGTTGTCAAGCCGGCGTATAACCTCCTTGAGCTCCTCGATTGCGCGGTCGATATCGTGCATCTTCGGCCCTTCAATCTCTTCAAGGTGCCGGCGGAGCTCCTCCCTCTCGCGCATAAGCGCATCGAGCTGCGCCTCCCTGGGAGGGGGACCTTCAGGGCGTTCTCTGCGTGCAGAGCGCCTACGGGGTTCCGGTTCGCGCTTTTCACGCACACCCATTCGTCTGTGAAGCTGCTTGTCCAAAGAGTCGGCTTCGAGCCACTTGCGCTTGGCCTCCTCGTGTTTGCCCGCACGCTTAAGCCTCAGCGCCTCTTTGCGAAGTTGCGCCACCCGGTCGATCAGCTTGACCAGGTCGAGCTCGGCCGCCGAAGTTCGTTTCAGCTCGCGGAGGATTCCTTCAAGCCGCCTGACCTGCCTGTGATCGTGGCGCCTTTTTGCCTGCTCCAAGAGCCGCTGGACCGCAGCTATTCTCGCTTGAGGCGGCCTGGGACGAGCGACATCAGGTCGTGGCGCTCTCCTGCGGCGTCGCGCTCCGGCGAGGGCTTTAAGTTGCCTTTCGATCCCCGCAGCGCGGCGCTTCAGCTGCCCGCGTTTTCTCCCGTCCTTCTCTTTCTTGATTGCCTCTAAAACGGCTTGCAATTCCTTCTTCAGTTCAGCGATCTTCTCTTCGACTCCTTTTTGAGGTGCCACAGGCGCGACTTGAATCCGTACCCCCACTGCGCTTTTGAGTTTTTCAGCCTTCTGCTGCCTTCGGACTTGTTCGCAGCGTTTAACTTCTTTAGAGGGTTTATGTCCCTCCGCTGCTGAAACCGCCAAACCCGAGATGCAGACAAGCACCAAAAGTACCTTTCCGGCGTTTCCTCTCATGGCTTTCGTCCTCCTTTTGTCTGTAAAAACCGCCCCTGAAATCCTCCGTAACTGTTCTCAGACTCGAAACACTTTACGCCGGCGGGCCCTATCCCAGAGCGAGGACCTTTCACCGGCCGGATACAACCTCTGCTCAAGCTCGCTCAGGCGCTTGAAACAGTCCCCGAGCCTTTTCTCTATCAGGCGCTTTTCAGCTATGCGATTTTCTGAAATCAGTTGCTTGATTTCCGCGATCTCCACCAACTCCCTGCGCAGTTCACTCAACGCGCGTTGCGCAAGTTCACTCTCAAGTCGATCGATATCGGCCGCGATGCCCCTTTCGTTCGGTCCGCCCGGAAGCCTTTCTTTCGGAAGCACGTAGGCGCGGCTCAACAGAAGCGCCCAGACTGCGCAAGCCGTGATCAAAAGCAATGCCGCCGCCCGGATCCTCAATCTACGCCGGGCGGAGTTTTCCCGGGCGTAGCTTAAGACCCGTTCCTCGACCCGGCGAGGCGGGTTAAGCGGTTTAAAGCTAAAGAATATACGCTCGACGTCTCGCTCTCTATCAACACTCATAACGTACCTCCCCGACCTGTGGCCTTCCCCAGTGCCGCTTTGAGTTTTTGCAAGCCGTAGCGGTATCTGCTGACCGCGGTGTTACGAGGACAGCCCAAAACACGGGCGATATCGTTGAATGTCAAACCAGCGTAAAACCGGAGCACAAGAACCTCCCTCTGTCCTGCAGGAAGCGACAACAAAAGCTCTGCAGCCTCTTCCGAGGAGATCGCGGCCGCCGGGCTGCCGCCCTGGAGCAACCGCACGGTTCTGATACGGTGTCTGAGCGATTCTTCACGCTTTTGCCGTCTGAGCCAGTCAATAGCACGGTTGCGCGCCACAACTGCGAGGTAAGTTCCCAGGGAACGGCCGCGCAGCTCCCGCATAATGCGCCTCGCCTTCCGAACGAGTGTAAGAAAGGTGTCTTGGAGCAGATCTGCTGCGACCTCCTGATCTCCGACCAGCGAGAGAAGGTAAGTGTAAAGCCCCGCTGCATGGCGCCTGTACAACTCCGGGAACGCATCGCTTTCACCGGAACGCCACCTGCTGAGCAGTTCTCCATCGGAAACCATTTAGGGAAACTCTTACTTCGCCTGCTTCACTTCCCGCTCCTCTATATGTACGCGCGGGAGAGCTGAAGTTTTTTAAGAAGTCAGCGAAAAATGCGTCCGGGAAGACCAAAGGGCCCTTCAGCCCAGCTTAGGGGTGGGAGACGAACTGTACAATACTCGAGGTTACTCGAGCAGCCCGACGTAGGCGAAACCGGTTACCTTCGCGCCTTTGCCTTCCTTCGCAACGTATTTCTGAACCGTGACTTTCTCGTCACGAACGAAGGGCTGCTCAAGAAGGCAGATCGCCTGGTAAAACCGCCGCAACTGTCCCTCAACGATCTTCTGCTTGATTTCAGGGGGTTTATTCCGGTGTTTGGGGTCGTTCTCTGCAGCCGCAAGCAGGATCTCGCGCTCTTTTTGGACCTCTTCTTCAGGGACCTCCTCGCGGCTCAGGAAGCGCGGTTTGGCGAAAACCACATGCATGCAGAGGTTCTTTCCGACTTCCTGAACGTCTGAATCTTCAGCGGAAACCCCGCTCAGGGCCACCAGGGATCCGTGGCGGCTGTCCGCGTGTATGTAGCTGAATACCGCATCTCCGCGCACCACTGACAGCCCGCCGAACTGGATATTCTCGCGGATCCGGGCGACAAGATCTTCCAGAGCCTGTTGGACGGTCCTGCCGTCGGCAAGCTGCAGTTTCAGAAGATCTTCGATCGCCTCCGGAGGGGAGGAGGTCCGGACCGCGGCTTCCATGACCGCTTCGTGGAATTTGACGAAGTCCTCGCAACGCGCAACTGGCTCGGTTTCACACCGCAGCGCGAGAAGCAGGCCCCAATCAGCCTTCGGAGACACATACGCCCCAACCCGGCCCTCTTTGGTTTGGCGCCCGGCTTTGGCGTCCATAACCTTCTGGCCTTGTTTACGCAAGGCTTCCCTTGCCGCCTCGACATCGCCCCCGGTCTCTATCAGTGCCTGCTTGCAAACCATCATAGGCAGCCCGGTAAGCTCCCGCAGCTCCTTGACGACCTTCGCGGTGATTTTGCCTGATTGTGCCATAGCTCCGTCCTCTCCGGATCCACTGTAATGTTCGAAAAAGCCCTCCGGCCAGCTTGACCGACTGTACCTTGAATGCATGGCCGGCCGCGGCGAAAACCGTATCATACCTGAGATTCTGCCCTTTCGCCAGCGCCGCTCTCGACCTGTTGCACCCGGCGGTTGGATTCTGTGGACGATCGGCCTGCGTGCAGGTAAAGTAGGGGCCTTTCTACAAGAATGGTCGTGTGTTTTGTCGGTGAGGTGCTGTAATGAAGATCTGCCTGACCGGAGGCGCGGGTTTCATAGGTTCGCATGTTGCTGAGGCTTACCTCGGCCTGGGGCATGAGGTGGTGGTGGTGGACGATCTTTCAACCGGCTCTGAGAAAAACGTGCCTTCGGGGGCCAAGTTCGTGCGACTTGATATCCGCGACCGCGAGGCTGTGGACCGGCTTTTTGAGGCCGAGCGGTTTGAGGTTGTCAACCACCATGCAGCACAGGTAAGCGTACCTGCAGGTGTGGCGGATCCCCGGCATGACGCTTCGGTGAACGTAACCGGCTTGTTGAACGTGCTTGAAGCTTCGCGTAGAACCGGAGTTTCAAAGTTTATCTTCATATCTTCAGGCGGAACGGTCTACGGAGAGGTGGAAGAGCTGCCGATCTCTGAGGCCCGGCCTGTAGATCCATGCAGCCCTTACGGCATCACGAAAGCGGCGGGGGTGTTCTCTGTGTGCTTGTTCGGCCGGCCGTACGGGCTGCGGTGGACTTCGCTGCGTTACTCAAATGTTTACGGTCCGAGGCA
>CAZGYL010000508.1:0-4442 GCA_964529985.1 uncultured Planctomycetia bacterium
CCGCCTTCCCATTGTGTCGTAGTCGTACTTCGTTACGTATTTCTCAGACTGCTCGCTTTCGTCCTGCGCGTCCTTCCACCTGCGCTCCTCCTTGAGGAAGGGCCCCTCGTACACGTAGCTTACACGGCTGTAGAGTTTGCCTGCAAAAGCGGTTCCCAAAGTGGGGTTCCGAGCTTCCGGAGTCCCGGGATCGAAATCCTCCCAGACAGTTCCATCGGTCCCACTGACGTAACCGACGGCTTCCTCGACGGTTTTCCCCTCAAGATCGGTAACTGTTATGCGCACGGTTCCGTCCCGCTCGGAAACATTGCCTTGGGCGTCATCCTTCAGATGCTCATAGGCAAGAGTTACGTAACGCGGAAAGTAGTAATCAGGCTTGTTCTCAGCGGCAAGCAGGTGGCTGTAAACCCACCTTCGCACCTGGACCGGGGTCTGTCCTCCTTCGTATAGAGTCTGCCGGATACGCCTGAAGTAGACGTCGTATTCGTAGGTCTCTTTTATGCCGGTCAAACCGTACCTGCGTTCGCTGAGCAGAGTAGTTCCCTCGAGGTACTCAAAATAGGTTTGGTTCCCCAGCTCGTCGGTTACCCGGGTCAGGTTCCCAGCCGCGTCGTAGTATTCCGTCCGGCTGGAAAAACTCTGGCTTCCCGGCTGGGAAACGGCCGGCAAATGTACTGTCTTTGTCTCAATCTGGTGAACGTCGTTGTTGTAGTACGTGTATTCGTACCAGGTTGTGTATGCATTGATCGCGTCTTTCTCATACCGTTTTATGCTGTAAATATGAGCCGGTGGGTTTGTGTAAGTATATTCAACTATCTTTCGGGTGGCTCCCGTTCGGCCTTGCCTGAGCGAACGGCTCAGAAGCCTGCCGCCGTAGATCCAAGGATCTGAGGGCCCGGGGTAAGCATACTCATAAACTTCAACAAGTCCCTCACTTCCCGCCTTTCTGGGATCGTAGGTGTTGTCCGGAGCGGAAGCGAAGTTGTAGTTCGAAGCATCACAGGCCGAAGGGTGATAGATCTCAACAATTTGGCCGTACTGGTCGTAACGATAGAATGTACACCATCTCCTGTCCTGATCCTCGGCCGATTGAAGAATCGAAAGTACTGCGGATCCCGCCTTGTTGACCTCGACGTACCTGATGGAACCATCCGGGTTGGTCTGCTTGACCGCAACGACGCGCCAATTGTAACCGCCCGAGGAAGGCGAGTCATGGTAATCGTATCGATACTCACCTACAACGGCGGTTCCACCGCAACCACAGGAGCTTCCGTTTCGTACCTTTTCGCTTCTCACCCTCCCGTCGGAGTGATAGGCCACGTAGATGTCATAAAGGTCATTATCTTCCAAGAAGTCTGTGGTTATGGAATCGAAGTCATCTGTATTGGCGGCCTTAAGGGCTTCATAGAGCATCGCCGGGCCCACAACAAGCTTAAGATCGTGAGGCCGCCCTGGATTTGTATCCTCATTGTACGCCCCTGTATAGTACCTGAAATAGGTGGTCCGGGAGGGCCTATCAGTCTGTGGATCGCCGTCTACAATCGTTACGGATTTCAAATCGCCCGGGCTGCCGTAAAGCTCTCCGGGCTGGTAGTATTCAAAGGTAATGGTTTTTATTATCGTCTCTTGTCCCCCTCCCACTTGTCTGTATACCTGGATCTTGCTGTATCTGTAGCCCACGGTTGAAAACACCCACCTCAGCCCGCTGGGCTCTGAGATTTGATCAAGGAGAGTGCCGCCGCGGTTATCGCCCGTAGTACCATAATTGAATTGAACTTTCTGGCCGTAGGGCGAGACGCTTTCAACGATTTTGCCCGCGTTCCACATACCAGGCCCGTAGAACTTCGCGGTGCCTCCGTTTGTACCTTCCAAAATATAATAACCGCCTTCAAGCTTTATCTGGGCCCAAATCCCATGCTGGCCTACGTAAGCTGATCGGCTTGGGTCGTAAACGAACTCTGAAACTCCGTATGCACTCGGCACCAGGCGCAGTGTCGATCCACGCTCCTCAATATAGGGGATCGTCGAATACCAGTTGTACCCGAAACCTTGCTCAACCACAGCACCGCTGTCTATCGGTCTGTTGTGGTAACTCAGGGAGAACGAAAAAGACGCTCCGAGTGAGGGGAAACTCGCGCACTCAAGCGTATACCGCAGCACCCCGTCCAAGTACCGCACAGGCTGAGGAGACGTGGTTTCGGCCGATCTCATGCCGTTATTCGTCGTATCCACGCCCGGAAGCCTTTTGCATGGGTCGTCACCCGGAGGAGGGCAGGTTTCAACCGGCTGTGCGAGAAGTGCGACGATAAGAACCCCAAGAATTATCGTTTCCCATGTAGACTCTTTTCCGTGCCTCATTGCATACCCTCCTTTCCTTCCTACTGAGAAAGCCTGGACCTGATGTCGTCAGCAAGCTTCAGATACCAATTGCGTAGTTTCTCCGTGGGAGCCCGCTCAGCTTGTTCTCTGAGGTAGGCCTCGTGGAGAGCGAGCCTGCGGAGCTTTTCGTCGGGTAATCTTATCAAACGGTACATAAAGGAAAGGTGAGCCTTGAGAGCCGAAATCCGCTCGGGCTCATCGCGCCGCCAGCGCTCGTAGTAATAACAGGCGCGCCGGAGCACGTCGTACCATGCATCGTTTTTAGGCATCCATTCAAAGAAAGAGTCCAACTGCGCGTCGTTGTACCTCCAAAAGAGCTCGTAAAGCGCAAGCCCGAGCTCCCAATCAAGCCCACCGAAGGTCTCGGGCAAAAGATTCTCCTTATCGGCCAGAAGAGCCTCTATTGCGTCGTACAGCGCTTTCTCCGCTTCAGGCACCCGGCCCTCGTAGGCAAGGGCTATTGCAAGGCCGAAACGATTTGCATGGTTCACCTCGCCTGCTTGGAGCCAAGAGAGGTAAACCTCCGAACGGTAAGGAGGCCAAGGATCGCAACGCCGTTTATCCGAAGGCAAAGTGTGAAAGAGAAGCTCTGCGGGAGGGTCCTTGAGCTTAAATGAGAATGTGCCTTCCCTCAGCACCTTCTCCCCTTGAAGAACCCGGCACCAGCCTTCCGCCGGATACCACGTGCCCCGCGGGTCCTGTGCGAGCCGGTCGGCAAAACACCTGACCAAGAGCCCGCTTTCTGCGGCTTTTGCGTACCAGTCCTTCGGCCCGCTTCTCTGAACCGCGAAATAGATAAAATCCGCGCCTGCAACCACACGTCTCTCGCGGTCCACGTAGTAAATGATCCGGGGCCTGAATTCGGCCCAGCTACGCAGCGTTGATTCGTTGAACGGATAGTGGGTCCGGTTTTGGAGGTGAAGCGGCGCAGCGATCCACGAAGGGGTCGCTATCAGAGTGGAGTAGGTCTTACCGCCGATCTGCACCTCTTCGCCCTTCTCCAGATGATCGGCGCGCCTGAGGTATTCCCCGGGATTGAAGGCCCACAGAATAAGTCCGAGGCCTTCTGCATATGCAAGCATATCGGCCTCGAGGGCGTCGTGATGAAATCGCCACACCACAGGCCAGCTGTCGCAGAAAGCTTCGGCGTAGATCGTCCCACCCGTTTTCTGCCACCACTCAACGGGATTTCCCCCAGAGAGGCTTTCAAGAACGAAGTCAGCCCCGCGCCCTGAAAGGTAAGCCGCTCCTCCGCTCCAGGAGTCCTTCGCCCCGCGGCTCTTCCAGGCAAGAGAACTTTTAAATGACAGCGGCCCCCAATGGTTGCGGTCGAGGTCGAGTTTTGAAGCGGTTGAAAAGGAAAACTCCACAACGGCAGAGAATGCCCCGTCTCCAGGTGCATTCGCTTGAAGCTCCCCCAGAAGCGTTTCAGCCTCACCCGGATATGATTCATGCAAGTACGGGTAAGGAGCCCTTGCAGAATCATATTCCGCACCAAGCAACGATCCGGCAATCAAAGCTGCACAAAGTACGCACCTTCCTCTCATGGCGACCTCCGCCTTCTTGGACCGATCCCACCCAGCTCAATCAAGCTGAAAATGCAGGATGCCTACGGGTGATCAACAATACAAAAAGCTTTCCGTCCCTTTTATGCGCTTAAGCCCACCACCTCCAAACCGTACAGAATTCCCGATACAACACCGACTTTTTCCGAATCCGTCCGAAGACGGCGAAAATACTCAAAAGCGGGAAGAAAACCTTCTGAAAGGAGGGTGCTAGCGAGGTTGGGTTGGGTTGGGTTGGGTTGGGTTGGGTTGGGGTTGCCCCTCCCTATGTTACCACCTGATATGGTCCCGATTAAGCCCACCATTTTGACTTGCAACTCCCATACGCAAGCTTCTTGTTTTTGCTTATACCAGAAGCCGAAATGAAATGCAACCAAAAATTTCTCTCCAGCTTGAAAAATTTTTGCTGCTGTTGATGCAGCCCCGAGAGCGCTCTAAACCGAGCAACAGAGCGGGTGGCAGGACCCGAGCTTCCGGGCCTATTGCGGCATGGTTTCG
>CAZGYL010000509.1:0-4437 GCA_964529985.1 uncultured Planctomycetia bacterium
TTGCGCCGACTTGACAAACCGCCAGGGTATGTGGCATGTCTGGCAGGCGATCTTTTCAAGGTGGAGCGGCGGCAGGCCTTTGTGTTCCGGGATAGGGGCGCCGAGTTCGCCGGTGTCGTGGCACGACTCGCACGTTCGGCAGGTGTTGTCCAGGTCATCGCGGACGTGACCGCCGGGGTCGTCGCCCTTACCGATTTCGTGCAGTTCGCGGCCGCGAATGCGCGGGTCGAGTGCGAAACTGCCCGCGGGATGACAGTCGACGCATTTCAGGCCCGCGCGCAGGTGCACGTCGGTGCGCGGGCGGAAGTTTGCCCCGCGCTTCTTCCACCCCGGCTTCGCATGGCACCAAAGGCAAGCTTCGTTGCGCGGCTCGCGAACGATGTGTGGCTCGACCGAACCGTCTGGGTTGAATAGCGCCTTGTCGTACTCGACTCTCACTGGCACGCCGTCTTTGACTGAGCCGGCGACTTTTGCGAACCCTGAGCCCGCGGTCGCAGCCCAGCGCCAGTTGAGCAGCTTGATCTGTCTGCGCCGCTCGGCCATGTTGTATTCGGGTAGGTGGCAGATGAGGCAATCGGCTTCGAGCACGCCGGTTTTCGACCAGAGTGCTTTGTAGTAGTCGCCGTCGAAGTTGTTCTCGCCGCCCGGTTTGAAGCCCGATTTCGGATCGATCATCCATCGGTCATAGCGTTTGCCCTCACGGTCGTACTCAGCCGAGCCGCCGCCAGGGTGGCATGCGCCGCAGCCGATGCTGATGAACGTGAACGAAGTCATGTCCATCGTGCTCGCATCTTTGTTGTGCTTGGGCGAAAGGTAGAGATAGAGCGGCGCGGGCGAGCACCACGTGCCGCCGTAGTTGCCGGGAGTTAAGGCCCACTGGACGCGCTTTGCCTGGTCGGCCGTCGGCTTTTCACCTTTGCCCTGCATGAAGTGGTAGGCCTTTGTAATCTTGTCGTAGTCGTGGCACCGGCCGCATGTCTGCTTGGGCGAGTAGGGTTGGTCGGCGTTGGCGCCGGTGTGCGGATTTATAATGCTCCCGTCTTCTGTGCGAAGTGGAAACGGCGGGCAGACGCTTTCGGGAAATCTGGGTCGATTTGGTGCGTCGCCGTTTGAGACCCGGGTGGCTGTTAGTCCTATGAACAATGTGAGACAGGTTAACACAGAAGTAGTTACTGGCTTTGTCACACACTCCGAGCAAGCGGTGCCTAGGATTTGGATCTTCTTCATCTTGGCCCCCTATCGAAAAATACCTCCGCAAACTTTTCCTGTGACTGCGGCCGTAACGACGGCGAGGACTGCGCCCGAAGCTGTTCCAACCCTATAGGGGAGGATCTTATTGGCACCCCCAGTTGATTTGCAGCTTATCGACCGGACGACCGAGGATAGGCGCAGAAAATGAGCGCACGACCGCCGGTCATTTGGCCGAGGCCGGCTGTTCCTTGGCGACAAGTTCCAAAACCGACTCAACGCAGGAAAAGAATTCAGCACGCACGCGACCCGCAGGGAGTAGAAAACCTGTGTGCCGCGTTTCCAGCCCTGGACGTTGCCAGCGTTCTTCAGCAACGCCAGATGCCTGGACACGGTCGAGCCGTCTGCTTCCACCATCTCGGCCGGTTCGGATACGAATCGTTTCCGCTGCGATAACTCTTCAAGGTTGAAGAACTGTGCGGAGGCGCCAGGGCTTTGAGTATCTTTGCCCGCGCCTCGTGTCCGGCATATGTTTTTGAATTCATGCGGTGACTCCCGACTTTGCGTAGATGGCAAAATAGCCAAAGCGCCAAGCGCTGTCAAGGCTGTCTTGATCTCCTGACGGATTGAGCAAACTGAAGGCGGCCCGATATTGAGAGTTGACCTGTGACCCCTCGTCTCCGGGGATTTTCGGGTGCCTTCTATGAGCGATTTTCGGGCGGGGCCCCCACGGGTGGGGCCGCCGGCAAGCGTGTGGAGGACCTCGGCATCAGCCCCGGAGACACTCTTGCTGGGATAAATGAAGGTTCCGTCATTGGCGGCTGAAAACCCGATTCTGCGTCCACAGGTGCCTCTACAGTAAAAATCTCAGGCCGTTTGGCCCCGAAAACAGCCGTTACCCCCCTCATAAACCTGTCAAGCACATTTTGGTCAAAATGGAGGCTTGTTAGTTTTCGCCTTTCCCTTTGAAAGCCGCGATAACAAACGCGACAGCAGAGAACATTACGATTGCGAATACCATTAATGGTATCAATGAGTTTGGCATATTATGTAAATAGGATCTAAGAGTGCCCTGAACGATTGCCGCCGTCAGTACGAATATTATTGAAAACATTCCGAATAGAAGTTCCCAGCGCCATGCAAGTAACAAGCATACGGTTGCTGCCAATAGTGAAACGGGGGGTAACAGTTCCATTGTGGAGCAGTCTTCCAAGGCATATGGATCCGCTTTTCCGGAGGTGATTAAATTATACAGATTCCCGATAACAACTAAGGATGCGTATGCTATTAAAGGAATGCTCCATATTCTGGCAATCCATCGATATACTTTTTGTGTCGAACATTTTCTCAATTTTTGCCCCGTAAGCTGTAGCTGAATGACCGTGCGTAATTCGTAGACACCCTTTTGCCGCCCGATGCCCGCATTAGCAAGCGCAACCCCCTTTTTTCCACAAAAAAGGGGGGAATATCCACAGACAGCCGGAAGCCGAGCGGTCCGGACCCACCCGAAACCTTGCGACTCTTCCCTGAGAGGCGCCTGCCCAAAACCTTAGGTTCGACATACATCTTTCGCAGTGTTCGGTCATGAACCAGAACATGATTCTACGAATCATACGCGCTTATATAGGCTACGCGAGGGGATCCTTCGGGTAAAGCTTTGCATAGGGATCGCCGTCGCGGGCCATTATGCTTAGAAGGTGGCGGTGCATGAGGCGCACCGTTGCGGCTGCCGCCCGCTCGGCGGCGATATTATGGTCCTCGTTAGGATCGTTCTTAAGATCGTAGAGGGCGACCACCCGGGGGCGGGGCCTGAAAAAATACTTGTAGCGCGAAGTGCGAAGCATGCGTCCGATCTCAGCGCGCTGGCAGAAGGCATAATCGCGCCACGGAATCGAACGGCCCTCAAGCAGCGGGCGGAGGGAGCGGCCGTGGATATTCCGCGGAACCGGCAGCCCGGTGTAATGAAGAATTGAAGGCATAAGGTCGATCTGGCTTACCGGCTCGCTTACCACCGTACCTGGTCGTATTTTCCCGGGCAAACGCATAAGAAGCGGTATGCGCACGAGGTCGTCATAGAAACTGAAGATCGATTTCCCGATGCACCCGTGCGCTCCCACCATGTCACCGTGATCGCTTGTGAAAACAACCAGCGTACGCTCCGTCAGGTCGAGCTCATCGAGTTTCGCAAGCACCCGGCCGACCTGATCGTCGATATACTTCACCATGCCGTGATAGATCGCTGCGTACTCGCGGATCCCTTCGGGGCCCATGACTTCGCCCAAACGCTTGCTTGGGCCGCGGCGGTCCCAGGCCGGAACCTCGGGGCTGCCCTTCAGGCGTACTGCACTGCGGTCCACCATGCTGTAGTAAGGATCGGGAATCACCCAAAGATCATGGGGCGGGATCCAGGAAGCTGTGATCATGAAGTTGCGATCAGCGTTTTGTTCCATAAGTTCGAGCACCTGGTTCGTGACCTGAGTGTCGGGAAGGAGTTCAGGGGGAATCACCGTGCGGCCGATCGTCGCGATATAAGCCAACCTGTTTCCCGGTATCGCGTGGAACCGGCGCCAGCCTTTCTCAACGCGCGGAGTCATCACGACCGGCCGGCCGTAATATTTTCCCGGGCTCCTGATCCCCTTGAACCTTGAGGCGGGCAGGTGCTTATCAAGGAATTCCATGTATTCGCGGTAGGTTTTCGCTGCATACCACCTTGATTCGTAACAGTTGAAATTCCTCTTGTCACCGAGGTGCCACTTGCCGCGGTGTCGGGTTACGTAGCCGTGCTTGTAAAGCTCTGTTTCAGTGTTGGTAAACGCATTCTGCTTGAGAGGGGCCTGATTGCCGCGCCGCGGATTCACGTTTCTCAGGATTCCGTGCGTATGGGGATAAACCCCGGTTATGATGGAGGCACGCGAGGGTGAGCAATAAGGCGTAACGCAGGTTGCGTTCAGGAAGAGAGCCCCTTCCCTGCCTATTCTGTCCATGTGAGGTGTTTTGATGTACCGGTTGCCTGTTAAGGAGAGCGAACGGTAATGCTGCTCATCGGTCATGAGAAAAAGGACGTTGAGGCCCTTCTTCTCCCCGGGACGCACATAACATGAAACAGTGCCGGGGCAGAGCAAAGAGATACCCGCACCGGCTCCTGCCTTAAGAAAGCTCCGGCGATTCGAACTCATGAGTTTCTCCGGCAGAAATATATGACCGTGCGTAATTCGTAGACACCCTTTCGCCCCTCGATGCCCGCATTAG
>CAZGYL010000510.1:0-4432 GCA_964529985.1 uncultured Planctomycetia bacterium
TTTTGCCAGACCTTAAGGTTGGTAACTACAACACAGAAAAACGCCGCTATGGGAGTGTAGAGAGTGCAGGCAAGCAATAACAAATCCAGAAACAAAGGAACACCAGCGAGCGAATCCGAAAAGATCATATACACCCATGAAACAACACCGGGCAGCACATAAAGTATACCCCATAAACTTGCTTTATCTGACCTTTTTCGAGAATCGATACTTGAAGAGAGCATTTAAGGCCTACCTCCCGATCCATGCACTTTGTCGCCGAAGGGCGTGACAGCTGCAAGCCTATACATTTTCTGTGGTCACTTGCGCCTGTCCAGGGCAACCTTAGCAGCTGGACCTCGCGGCTCGGTAGTTCCGCTTACAACACTCGGGGGAGTCAAGGCGTTTGCTAACCCCCAATAGCCGATCACCCAGCCTTTGGACGAGACATTCAGATTCCAAACGCTCTTCGCAGGATCCTTTAACAATCTTCTCAGACCTTTGTCAGGCCCGAGCGAATAGCAGGCATACAAAACCATATTACGTATCTTGTATGGGGTGTATCGGGCCGGCCGGACGACGCCCCCCGCAGTTGGATCGGGGATAAGAGCTCCTGATTTGTCAGCGTGCCCGTGGCCCGCATACATGAAGACGTAAATCCCGTCTTTTCGGAGATCTCGAATAATGTCACTTTTCGTTGTGGGGTATCTAAAAACGACGTGATAACCTTGACTCTCCATCTCTTTCGCAGTAATTTTAAGACTGGCCCACCAAAGTCGAATTGATGGGACAAAGCCCATCTTTCCAACCTCAATGAAGACCGTGTTCGGGACCGAAACTTTACAGGGAACTCCATTAGGTGCTTTCTTTTTCCCGACTGCTTTTGCCCACAGATCCATATCATCCGTATCCAATTTCAGCAGGTCCGCCAGCGACTCGAGTGTGTCCCCGTCTTCGTATACGTACACACGCCGCGGAAGATTTTTCGACTCTTCTGTAGGCGTCCAGAGCCCGAGAGGATCCGTTAATTGTAAAGGCCTATTTCTCGCAAACCGATACGAGACAACAAGTTGCTGGTCTGTCTCATTTACGGCTGGATCCCTCTGTAAGAACCGCCCCAGAACCGTCGAATATTGACGCTGGCGGAAGTGGTAGGTCTCTACCGAGACGTTGGAGGTGGACCAGAGGATGCGCCTGCGGCCTTGGAAAAGGTAGGTGTCGTTCCGGATGTTCTCGGTTTTGTCGGTGCCGTCGGGGTTGAGGAACGTGGGCTTTCCGTAGGGATCGTACCTGTAGCGCTCAAGGACGGCGCCCTGGGAGTCAAGAAGCGTTATTACGTTCCAGTTTGCGTCCTGAACGAAGTAATGGGTCGCCGTCGGATTCTGTGAGTCGTAAGTCCGGCGGCAAAGAAGCTCATCTATGTACTGCGCTCCCCAGACGTAATCTCTAAGGCGGGTTGAGTCGGCACTCGACCTCTCCTCAGGCACGCGCCAGTCGGTATCGTAGTAAAATTGCGTGGCCTCGCTTCCGACGCCACGCTTTATTGCTCTTCCCAAGCCGTCGTACTCGATCGTAAGAAGTACGTTTCTGCCGTTCTCCTCAATCTTAGTCGGCCTGTTCCATGCGTCGTAGGTTACCTTCATATAGGCACTGGTGAGCGCGCCGTTAGGCACCCCGTCCTCCTAAAATCTAATGCGTCCCCTTGGGTTCTCCAATCTCCGCTGCACCGGTACGAAGTTATTGTACCTGCGCGCCCTGCAAAGGCAATCTTCTACACCCTACCCAAATAGAGCCCCGTTCTCTGATACTCTGCGGTTCCGGTGGTGTAGTAGCACGAAAGGGTCTGGCTCCCATCACCCGGTTGTTACCCCAACTTTCTCACTTTTTCGTCCCAGGAGCAACTAGCTTTTCTTTAGGTTACCGCAACAACAGTCTATCGCGCCGTCTTTCAGAACGACTTCAATCGTCGCGCCGGTTCGTTCCCTGCCCGAACTGTCTACGAAGCACGCACGGCTATATAGCCGGTGCGGAATGCTTGCAAAAATGCGCACGGACGCTCCGAGGCGTTTGCTCGGTCTCCAACCGCTATGGGGGATAGCGCTTATCACGTCCTCTTTGCTGGCGCATTCTTTACGAAAAAGCCCGCTTCGCCTCTTCATAACTTTGAAGCGACCCGATATCGTATCGTCTCCCGCGCAGTACGACGCCGTAAACCGGCCGTCTTTTCACCAGAAACGAAACAAGGTTTCCGGGAGCGTCATGATCATACGCCGGATCAGAGAGGAAGTCGGCTATATCCCTTCGAATATCCGGCGGATAGAGGTAAAGGGGCGGTGTCGCATAGCGCCCTTGAGGTTCAACAGGTTTTTCAACAAAAGAGATCAACCTTCCGTCGGGAGCGATGTGGGCCACCCCTGAACGCTTCAGCACCTCGGGGTCCTCCTCCGGTATAAGTGCAATAACAGGACAGCGGACCTGCCTGTAGCGCTCGATCAGGCGATCAAAAGGGTCGGTGAATATGTTATCCGATGCACTCACAAAAACGGACTGCCCTTCCTTCACGTGTTCAAGGGCGAGTGCAAGATCTCTTACCGCGCCCAACCTGTTCTCCGGCTCCGTACTGCCATCGTTCACAAGTCTGAGTGAGACAGGCGGCTTTCCTCCTTCGAAGTACCGTGCGAAGGAATCTGCAAAACGCGCGTTTGTAACCAGCACGCCCCTTTCGATCCCGCACGCTGCAAGGGATTCAAGCAAGTAAGCGATTACAGGTTTTCCCCCTACAGGAAGAAGGGCCTTGGGCATCCTCTTTCCCAATTCACCAAGCCGTGTCCCGTACCCTGCAGCAAGTATGACAGCTTCCATGGAACCTCCTCAGGAGGAAAAGCCAAGATCGTCAGGTAGCTCCAAGGCGGCTCAAACCGTCCGAACTACGCAAGAAGTAAATATCAAAACCTTCGCGGCACTCAGGGTGTCGGTCGAGGTAGCGCTTGCGGACCTCCTCCGTGAAAAGGTCCTCTTTCGAAGGGTCCACAAGCGCTATCACCGCCCCGCCGAACCCACCCCCGCTGAAGCGGGTCCCGTACACTCCGGGCGCCTCGGCGATTATCTCCCAAAGGCTTATAACTTCAGGGCAACCGGCTTCGTAGTTCGTAACGGAGCTCCTGCCCGACTCGTTCATTAGAGTCCCGAAAGCCCTGAGATCGCCTCTCTGCCATCCCTTTTCGCCCCGGGCCACTCGGGCGCTTTCCGAAAAAAAGTGTTCGGCTCTGCGGCGCAAGGGCTCTTCCAAAGTCCGGGCGTAGTGCACGTAAATCTCAGGGGCGATTTCACACAGCCGCTCCCGCAGCGGTTTCAGCCCGGCCTTACGGCTCAACGCTCTGGCCGCGCTCCTGCACTCTTCCACCCTCTTGTTGTAACCGCTTCGAATAAGAGCGCGCGTAACCCCTGAAAAAACAACGGCGATCCGATAAGACTCAGGGTCAGGTCCGGGACCGAGGGCCGAGACTTCGCGCTCCCTGCAATCTATACGCAGGAGCTGATTGCGCCGGGAAAAAGCCACGGTTGCCGGATCGAGCAACCCGCAGGAAAGCCCGACGTATTCGTTTTCAGCCTGGAGGGTACTCTCAATCACATCCCATGTGCGCAGCGGAAGTCCGTTTGCAGCTCTGAAAGCAACGCCGTAGCAAAGGCCAACGGCGGCCGAGGAGCTCAGCCCTCCGACAGGCAGCTCGCCGCTTACAATGCCTTCAAGGCCGCAGGTAAGCCTGTAACCCCGGTGGCCGAGCACCCATGCAGCCCCCGCAACGTATTCCGTCCAGTGACCTTGCCGGCCGGCGGGGGGAGGTTCGTCGACTTGAAATCGGGCTTGCCCGGGGTAATCCCTGCTTTCTACAAACACCTTTCGGTCCGGGCGCCGCCGCCAAGCCAATGTCACCCCCCGCTCAACGGCCATACCCAGTACGACTCCGCCTTGGTGATCTATATGAGCACCGAGGGGGCAGATTCTGTAAGGAGCGCGAACAAAAAGCACCTGCGATCCCGGACCGAACCGGCGCACAAACGATTCGGCAACAGGTTCCAGAACTCCGGGATCGCCCTCAGCTTCCGGAACTGTACTTGGAACGTTATTATGGTGGATCATGCCCTGCGGCGTTCTTTAGAAAAAAGCCCTCTCGGAGGCCGAAGAGCCCCGGCTCGGGCTTTATTTCCGGGCCGTTTTCTTGAAAATCGACCTATGCCGAAGAACTCAGCATACGCCGATCATAGCCCACGGAGAACACCGGCAAAAGTCCTGCCCGCTTTGCTCCTTCTTGCAATAGGCTGCCTGAGTATCCACCTTCAATCCGACGGAGGGGCCCGAGCACGCCTGGCGGGCAAGGCCCGTACGAGCTGTCCCGGCAGAGCGGTTATTCACATGCCCTCGGGGAGCAGCGAGTTGCCGCTCCAGCCGCTT
>CAZGYL010000511.1:0-4413 GCA_964529985.1 uncultured Planctomycetia bacterium
GTGTAGCCGAAGGCGTGACAAACGCTGATGTAGCCTATTGCCCGGCTCTGAGGGCCTTCGTATTGGTTTACGGAAGCACCCATGACCGTTTCATACGGGTCGCTGTTTCCGAAGATGGGATCAACTGGCGTATCCCGAAGCCTCCGGGCGAGGTAGCCTGCGGTCCTCCGGAAACGATCCACCACAGCCCTTGCTTCCTTAAAGACGAACGCGGGTGGATCAAACAAGAAACGCTGGTTTTCTACGTCGGCGGTGTGGCCTACGGAGAAAACCTTGCAGAGCCGACATGGGAAATAGAGTGTTCTTGGATCCGGCTCGAGCCTTAGCTCGAGCTTTGTCGTCTTCCGGCGGATCGGCCGTCAGAGGAGCGGTCAATGCAACAGGCCAGATTCCAACGACTGGAACTTCCAGTTGTTCTGTTTTTCCTGCTCGCCTGGGTGCCGTCGCAGGCAGCGGAAACGGCGCAGCCTCCGGCTCGAGGTCCCGCCGCCTCTGACCCCCCCGCCCAAGCTGTTTTCAAAGCTCTTGAGGCGGGTGACTTGAGAGAGGCTGAAAAAGTCTTGAAAAAACGCTTCGTCCGAAAGCGCTTGCGGCTGTTTCTGGAGGGCATAACAAAGCTTGAAGCAGGGGATTATCCAAAAGCAAGGGCCGCCCTGAAACCGCTTCTTGAAGGATCGGCCCGACGTTTCTTCCCTTTTCCCGGCCTTTGGGACGCCGAGGCTGCGATTCACATGAGCGGAGGACGGGCGGTAAAAAAGCGCTTGCTTAAAATCTTCGCTGATTGCCGCCTGTACCGCACCGCTGCTTCTTACGCTCTTCACCTCCTTGTTATGGAAGAGGCCTGGGGTGAAGCGCCTGACGAACCTTGCGGTCTCGTACCTGACGCGCTTCTGGGAGCGACTTTGGCCACACGGCTTGGTCTTGATCCCGCAAGCCCTAAGCCCCAGGACAAGCGAAGGTACCTTTCGTACGTCAGAGAACGCCTGCCGCGGGCGCCTATTCTGACATTGGCCGGGGGAGGGCGCCGCCCCATAGATTCCGCTCCGGCCGGGTTCATAGTCGTCGGGTTTCTGAGCTGCGAAGACCGCTCTACGAAAGCGCTGATCAGGGATTCCCTCCTGCCTCTTGCTTATCGACTGGAACCCGGGAAAAAGATCTTACTCTGTCTGGTGCTTTACGCTCCGGACCGAGGTACTTTCTCAAAAACCGCCCGGGAAATACAAACCATTGACAGGCGGGGCGAAGCGCTTCTTCTCTGGACACCGCGCAAAGACGCTTTCGTAGCATACGGAGTCGTCAGACCTCCGTTCTTTCTCCTCATACCCAGGCGTTACGAATCAGGCGTCTGCGATTGGGAAAGCCCCTGGGGCTTCCCGCGGGCTTTCGTGTACCGACTCAGGCGGCGTCTTAAGGCCGATTAGAAAGTCCCGCGCCTTTCCCCGAATCACAGAAAGGACACGGGATCCACGTCCACAATGCAGTCGATACCGCCGGGGGGACGCAACCGCGCGGCTTCACGCGCCGTCTCATTCACATCACGCCAAGTCGTTCCCTTCAGGATCAGGTGATATCGGACGCGGCCGCGAATGCGGCCTATCGGACAGGGAGCCGGGCCCAAAACCTTTGCCAAGCCTCCGGTGAGACTATCGCGCAGTTCGTCTGCGAATTTCTTTACAGCCTCCTCCCGCTTGCCTTGAATGACTATGCGGGCCAATCGGCCGAAAGGCGGGTAACGCAGGGGTTTCCTGCCACGCAGCTCCTGGGCGGCGAAAGCTTCAAAGTTTCCTTCAACAGCAGCCTGAATAACAGAGCTTTGAGGTGTGTACGTTTGGACGACGACAACACCCGGATCAGAGCCGCGGCCTGCCCTGCCCGCCACCTGGTGAATAAGCTGAAACGTCCTTTCCGCAGCGCGGAAATCCGGCAAATGAAGCGACGTGTCCGCGCATACTATCCCCACAAGCGTCACCCCCGGGAAGTCATGGCCTTTGGCCACCATTTGAGTCCCGACCAGGATATCCGTCCTTCCCCGGGCGAAATCCTCAAGCACCGAAAGCAAAGTTTTACGGCTTCCCGCGGTATCCCTGTCCAGGCGGCTTATTCGGGCTTCGGGGAAACGACGCGTCAAATCCCTGACCACCCGTTCGGTGCCGGCGCCCACGTACTTCAGCATCGGTGCTCCGCACTGCTGGCATTGATCCGTTCGAGCCTGAGCGGCCCCACAGGTGTGACACAAGAGCAGCTCTCCGCGATGGTGATACACAAGCGCAACCGAACACTGGCTGCATGTGGCTACAGCCCCGCAACGCAAGCACTTCACAATTCGCGCGTAGCCGCGGCGGTTGAGAAAGAACATGGCCTGCCTGCCTTCGGAAAGCACCTTCGCGGTCAGATCGACCAATTCTTGCGAGAGCAATTCAGCCGTACGGGCGGCCCTTGTAAGGTCAACGATTCGGATTCTGGGCAGGCCCCTCGGGGTTACACGCTCGGGCAGCCGCAAGAGACGGTACCGGCCCGAGACCGCATTGTGGTAGCTTTCAAGGCTCGGTGTGGCAGAGCCGAGGACCACCGGGATTCCCCTTAGTTTGGCGCGCATTACAGCCACATCGCGGGCATGATAGCGAGGAGCGGAATCGCCCTTGAAGCTTGTCTCGTGTTCCTCGTCCACCACTATCAGGCGAAGGTCTGAAAACGGAGCGAAAACAGCCGAACGCGCCCCGATTACAACCTTGACCTTGCCTTCGCCGGCGGCTCTCAGTGTCCGCCTTCTCTCACCTTGCGGCAGCAATGAATGCAGCACGGCCACACCGGGTAAGCGCGATCGAAAACGCGCGAAAGTCTGAGGCGTAAGCGCGATTTCGGGCACAAGTACAAGGCCTTGCCCGCCGGAAGCCACAACATCCTGAAGCGCCCGGATATAAACTTCGGTCTTGCCGCTGCCTGTAACCCCGTAAAGCAAAAAAACTGCGAATTTATGCTGAGACAAAGCCGCTCTTATCTCTCCGAGCGCTTCGCGCTGCGCGCCGCTCAGCTCAAGCAAAGGCTCTTCAAGCTCAGGCTGCGGGTCCTGAGGGAAAAACGCGCCGCGTTCAATACGCACCAAACCGTCTTCAACAAGCTTCTTGAGACTCTGCGCGGCTCCGGAGCTGCTGCGAAGTAGAGCGCTTCGGTCGATTCCTTCGGGCGCTCCGATAATCCTTGCAAGCAGCCGGGCCTGTGTGGGAGCACGCTTGCTTCGCCGGCGAAGCTCTTCGCTTAGGATCTCAACCGGTACGGCAGGTTTCACAAGGGCAGGGCCGCGCGTTGAAGCCGCTGCGGGGGCGGGGAAACAAGCTGCCAGCGCTTCCCCCAAAGGGCAAACGTAGTAACGGCTGACCCATTGAACCAACCGGAGGAGCTCGCCTGTAAAAAGCGGCCGATCTTCCAGAACCGCGGCAATATCCTTAACCTCAACCCCCGGCGGGGGAGGCTCGCCCAACCCGACGACCACACCGCGGGCCTTTCCCGAACCGAAGGGAACACGGACCCGGATCCCCTTGACCACCCGACCGGCCAGGTGAGGCGGCACCCTGTAGGTGAAGAGCTGATCAATCGGCCTGTCGACCGCAACAGTAGCCCATGTCGTGTCCGTCATGGGAAAGGAGCGTACCCCGGAGGAGGTCTCCGGGCAACAAACAAGGATCGAAACCCGGTTCAGGCCCCTGCAGAAACCGGCACTTCGGCCAGAATCTCGTCCACAAAAACAAGACAGCGCGGGAGTAGAACGAAGAAACGCTCAACTTGATCCGGCTCCAGGCCCAACGTCTCCCACGCTTTGGAGCTGACAGGGGCGAGGGGTCCGCTGTCAGGCAGGTCTATGAGAGCAGCTCTCACACAGAGATCAGCAACCTGAACCGCGCTTACCAGCACCCTCTCAGCCAGGCAATTACCGCTGTCGTGGTGCCAGCGTATCGCGTCGGTAAGCTCAGGAGGAAAGCGCCAAATACCTGCAAGCCCGCCTCCCACTTCACAGTGATCAAAGCCGAAAGCGGAACGTTCGGCCTGAACCCACCTGGCGCCTCCCGCAGCCAGAGATCTCACGTGGTTGAAAAGCATCGGCAACTCTTGGGCTATGACCAGTTTGCCCATATCGTGAAGCAAACCGGCCACAAATCCGTCGTCCTTAAGCGACGGAGCCTTTTCGGCAAGTATCTGCTCGGCGAGCGCTCCGACCGCAACACAGTGGCGCCAGAACGTCTTCAGCGGAAGACTCTTGCCGGCGCGCCCGAACGCGCGGATCGTCCCCAAAGTCATAACGAGCTTGCGGATCTCCCGGAACCCGAGGATCACAATCGCCATCTTGAGGTTGCCGATTCTCCGGGAGAACCCGTAGTAAGCCGAATTCACAAGCCGCAGCACCTTGGCGGCCATCGC
>CAZGYL010000512.1:0-2289 GCA_964529985.1 uncultured Planctomycetia bacterium
CCCTTGCGCGGCAAGCTTCCTCGCAGGTGGGAGGCTCGGGTTCTTGGCAAGCCTCTATGCAACGCTTCTGGAAAGCCCGGGCTTTCTGCGCGCATTCCTCCGGATCGTTCCCCTCTTCAACACAGTGCTCGAAAAGCCGCTTCGCTTTTTCCACGCACCTTTCTTCGCAGGTGGGTGGTTCAGGCGGCGGCTGGCAACGCGCCAGGCACTTCTCAGCTGCGGCCTGGGCAAGAGCTTCGCAGCGCTCCGGATCACCGCCTTCAGCCTGGCAGCGTTCAAGGATCGCTTGTTTCAGTTTCTCGCAGCGTTCTTCGCAGGAAACGGGCGGCTGGGGCGGTTGCGGTTCGCACCTTCCGAGGCACCGGACAAGGAAATCCTCCTTCGCCTGCTGAGCTTTTTCCTCGCAAGCGTCGGCTTCACCGTCTTTCAGCCCGTCTTCGTCTCCACCTGCCTGCGCACGGCAATGCTCCAGCACTTCATTGTAAATACGTTCAGCCATGTGCTTGCAGGCTTCCTCGCAGCTCGGAGGCTGAGGAGGCTCCGGCGGCTCCTCGCTGAGTCTGCTGCAAAGAGTCTTGCAGATCTCGTCTGCAAGCGCCACGACGCGGGCGCATTTCTCCTGGGCTCCGGTAACATCGGGCGCGTACTTGGCGCAAAGCTCCTGGACCAAGTCGGTTATCTGCTTGCAGAGAGCCTCACAGTCGGCTTCTCCATCCCGCACAGCCTGGCACCACTCTGCCGCGGCAGTGCGGATTTCCTGTGCAGCATCACGGTTGTGCACCGCTATGGCAACAAGCTCGCTCAGCTCACCTGCCATTATGGAGCAGACGCGGTCGCCCATATCACCGTGGCGCATGCCGCCGGCCCATACCACGCCGGCTGTACACAGAAACAACAGAAAAACCAGAGGCGCAGACAGCTTTCGGTTTCCTTTACACATGCAAGGCCTCCTTCCTTGTCCTGAAACCGCACCAAACAACACCGAGCCTACAAAGCCCTAAGTAACGTTCGATCTGGGAAGGAGATCCGGTAGGAACTGCAACCCGACGCCCAAGAATTATTATCAGGAGTGGCAGGAGTCGTGTCAATATCAGACTATCCACCGGAATTAGAGTATCTTCACCGACAGGTTACCTGAGGCCCCTTTCCAGATTGAAGTGGGTGCTGCCTGAAACGTCTTCTCCCCGCCGGAAGGCCCGGAGCAGAGAGGCTACATCGGCGGCTCTGAAGAGCCCTCCCGGAAGGGAGAGCCGGAAGTTCCTGATTCCTGCGGCCTGAAGGCGGCTCCTGAGGGAAAAGGCGCAGAAGGGACGCCTGCCGTAAAGCAGCGTGACCCCGTCCCTGGAACGGAGTACAAATCTCTCTCCGAACCTGTCAGTGACTTCTCTCCGGCCTTTGACGGGGGGCCTGGTGCGGGACACAAAAAGCGGCACGTAGGCAAAGATCACAACCTCAAGCAAAGGAGCCGGTCCGCATTCCGCCAGAGCCTCTAGTGTTTCCAGGTCTGTTTCAAGCGGGAGTACGATTTTCTTCGCTCCCTTATCGAGGAGCTCCAAAGCGGCAACGTGATTATGGACGTAAAGAAAAGGGCCCACTGAGATCTTTACACCCTGTGGGATGATCTCCAAGGCACCGAGGTTGTTGATCTCAAAGTGATCTATTCCTGAAGAGGCCAGAGCTTCCAGCGCCGCCCTCATCTTTTCGATACGGCCGGGAAAACAAACAGGCGGCACAGATACCGACACACGTGCCGAGGCCTTGAGCTTCTTTAGGAACGAGAGCGATATATTGTGCAGGAGCCGGTCGGTGACTGTAAGTACTACATGGTCACAGGCTGAAGCAGCGGCGCGCGCAACGGCCGCATCATCGGTTTCGACCGTTACGGCCGTGCGCTTCCTGCCGGCTTTCACCTGTAGCCCCTCCTTGAGAAAGGCGGAGATCTGTTCCTCTATCTCCCGCGCCCTGTGCTTGTAATTCTTGGGTTTCTCTTTGAACTTAAAGCTCTTCTTGGGATCGGGATCAACAAGAAAGATCAAGTCTCCGGCCGAAAGATGCGCCGGGACTTCCAAGAGAACTTTGGCGCCTTTATGCGCCTCGCTGCAGGACCGCCCGCCGACATAGATTTTCTTGAGCCTGAAGCTTTCTCCCTCATCGGTGCTTACCGACTGACAGCGGAGCTTCTGACCGACCCGCACCGCGTGCTTCAAAGTCAAGCGGGCGAATCCGTTTGAGGCTTTGCGCGCCTTACCGAGGAATATGCCTGTGAACCCCGGTCTGTCGGGAACAAGG
>CAZGYL010000512.1:2299-4404 GCA_964529985.1 uncultured Planctomycetia bacterium
TTTTTCCGCTCTTCCTATGTGTCCGGTTGTTACGGGTCTTGTTTGTACTTCTCTTAGTATGCGGCGCGCCTCAGCGTCGCGTCCTTCACGGACCAGCCGGTAGGCTTCCACAGCGGCTCGTACATAGGCCGGATACTTCATGCGGCCTTCTATCTTCCATGCAGCAACCGGCAGCGACCTGAGGAGGTCCCCCGCCTCGGCAAGGCACAAATCGGCCATGCTGAAAAGGTATCTCACGTGGCCGCGGCCGTCTTGAAAAGGCCTGCGGCATGCCTGCGTACACCAGCCGCGGTTCCCGCTCAGACCTCCCAAGAAACTGCTTGCCAGACAGAGGCCGGATACGCAGTAGCAGAGCGAACCGTGTACAAAGATCTCAAGCTCAAGTGGGCTTTGAGCGCAAAGCGTTTTGATTTCCTCGGCAGAAAGCTCTCTGGCCAGTATCACCCGGTTGAAGCCCAATCGGGAAGCGGCGCGGATCCCTTCAAGGTTATGGACGGCAAGCTGCGTACTTGCATGGAGATCAAGGCCCGGTGCGAATCTGCGCGCGAGGGCTGCAAATCCAAGGTCCTGAACGATCAGGCCGTCAACCTCGAGGGCGGACAGCGCGGCAAGGTAAGTACCTGCTTGTTCGAGTTCCCGCTCCTTGACGACGGTGTTCACCGCCACATAGACCTTGACTCCGTGCTTTCGGCAGTAAGGGATTGCACGGGCAAGCTTAGCAAGGGTGAAGTTCGAGGCACGTTGCCTGGCGCTGAATTCCTTGAGCCCCAAGTAGATTGCGTCAGCGCCTGCTTGAACCGCAGCTTCAAGGTGCTGTGCGTCTTGGCAGGGGGCTAGTATTTCAGGCCTTTTGTCGCTCATGCAGCGGCGGAGCTCCTTTACCATGCGTTGTTTTGCGGGCGGTTGTCTTGAAGCCACTCGGCAGAGCTCTCGCAGCGCCTTAGTTTACTGCGCGGTTTCCTGTCCGGAAGCTCCCGGAGTGATTTCCTTCCACCATGCTTCAGGTTCAACGGCGAGGAAAGCCCGCGCAAGAGCCTGTGCAGTGGAAGTAAGCAAGCCCTCCCTGCTTGTTTTCATAAAGGCATCGGTTCTTACGCCTCCGGCCGCATACTCGCGTGCCTGAAGCAGGCACTCGAGTTTGTCTGCATCGCGGGCGGCCTTTGCCTCGGGGCTTTCAGCCTTGCGGTATTCGTCAAGCAAGGCATGGAGCGCCTCTTTGAGCTGAACGGGAAGCGGAGAAAGCTGCTCCGCTGTAGCTTTGAGCTCGGCTTTTTCTTGGTCGAAATAGGTCAAAGCGAGTCTGTGCAAGTCCGTGGTCCTGCATTCAGGAAGATCGTGGAAGAGTGCAAGCGCGGCCGCGTGCTCGGGATCGCCTCCTTCAAGCAGGGCGATGACGTAAGCAAGTGCGGCAGTGCGCAGGGAGTGCTCGGCGACGCTTTCCGGCCGCTCCACTCCCGCGACCCACCAACCGGTACGCCGCAAGCGTTTCAGCATTCCGAATTCATAGGCGAAACGCGCGATCTTTTCGTACATGGTTTCTCCGGTCATTGCTCAGGGAGATCCGGCGGCCTTTGCAGCCTCCAGCCCGGACGGGTCCCCTTGGGAAGATCTTCGGGCAGCGGCTCCACCAGCTTGCCGTACAGTTCCGGCCGGCGCGCGCAAAGGTAACGGAATCCGGAAGAAAGAGGTATCTTTTCGGGCACAAGCGCGGCGGTCACCACATCATCGCCCAAGGCGCGCGATTCAGCTAGGATCTCTCCATATGGGTCAAGGATCATCGCAAGGCCGGGGCGAACCGAATCGTAATCGATTCCGACCGCATTGCTGAAAACTGCGTACACTCCGTTCTCATAAGCTCTTGCCGGAAGCCAGCGCATAAGCCACCTGCGGCCTTTCGGGCCTTCGAACTGGAGGCGGCACGGAACCGGATCGTGCCCGCGGTTTTCCCACACCTGCAGAGGGATCTTTCCCCGCCCCGGCATAGGCGATTCAGTGCCTCCCGTTACATGAGGCATAAAAATGACCTCCGCGCCCATCAGCGTTGTTATACGTACGTTCTCAGGCAGATTGTTATCGTAACAGATCAAGATTCCGGCCCTGAACCC
>CAZGYL010000513.1:0-4387 GCA_964529985.1 uncultured Planctomycetia bacterium
GCTTGCCGGGACGTCTGGCGCAGCTTTGGAGCACCGACGGAACCGAAGCGGGAACGGTGCTCCTCCAGACGGACGTACAGCCGGAGACCGGCTACAAACTATATTTTCCGGACGCTGTAGGATACAAATTTTTTGCTGCTTCCGGTGATAAGCTCTTTTTTGCCAGGGTCAACATTCCGGGAAACCAGCAGATTTGGGTAACGGACGGAAGCCGCGCCGCAACTCGGCTTCTTTGGGAAAGCAGCCGCGTCGAAAGAGAGTTGCTGGGATTCTTTACACCCCTCCGAGGCGAGTTGCTCTTCATGGCAAGAAAACCGGGGCAGGACTTTGAAATCTGGCGGAGCGACGGTACCCGGCTGGGGACGCGGTTTGTTGCCGCGGTTTCTGCGAAGCGTCTCTGGGAGTCGTGGTATAAGCCTTTTCCGGTAGCGGGGGGTCGAGCGTTCTTTTCCGTCCAGCAAGGCAGGGTCCGCGGACTATGGGCCACGGACGGGACGGCAAGCGGCACGAGTTTTTTGAAGGAGTTGAACTCTAGGAGGCCCCTTTCGCCTGTTGTGCTTGAAGACAGGTTGGTTTTCTCGGCGTACCATGGCGCGGATTTCTGTTTATGGACGAGCGACGGTACTGCGCACGGAACGTTGCCCATTCTTGAGCTTTCCCGGGAAAAAGCCGAGTACCCGACGGTCACCTATCTCGGCGTGGTCGACCGGCGGCTTCTTTTCACAATCTGGGATCCGGAGCACGGCCGGGAGCTTTGGGTCACCGACGGCACGCCCGAAGGCACGAAGTTGCTCAAGGATATTCACCCTGGACCTGAGGACACAGAATTCGGGCAAGGCGGGGTCGTCGGCCGAAGGTGTCTGTTTGCGGTTCTCAACGGCGAGGACGGCATGGAATTGTGGGCAAGCGACGGGACACCCGAGGGGACCGGCCCGATAGGTTCCTTTCCGGAGGCGTACGTCTCCTGGATGAAAAGGCGGAACGCGGTTGTGGGCCGAAACTTTTTCTTTTTGCTTGAGGGGAGAGCCGGCCGGCCTGAGCTGTGGGTAACGAATGGAACGGCGCGGTCCACGCGGCTTGTCAGCCGCCTGTGGGCGTCAGGGACAAGCTCCGACCCTCAGTATTTGACCGCTTTGCGCGTAAGGCTTTACTTCTCGGCGTTCGTGCGGGCCTACGGCCGCGAGCCGTGGGTCTCGGACGGCACGCCTGAAGGGACAAAGCCCCTTGCGGACCTCGCGCCCGGTAAGGCAAGCTCCTACCCATGTTCCTTTACTCTGTGCGGGGATTTGGTTTTCTTTTTCACGGGTGGCAGGTACGGAATACAGCCCCGGCTTTGGGTAACTGACGGCACTTCGCAAGGGACACGCCTTCTTAAATCACTGGACGCCGGGCCCGAGAAGCGGCAGCTTACGGAAAACAACGCGGTGCTTGGTGACCGATTCTTCTTTGTGACCTGGGAGCCCAGGTGGGGTACCGAGCCTTGGGTGAGCGACGGCACCCCGGAGGGAACGCGACTACTTAAAGACATTGCGCCGGGCGCGGCGGACTCCATCCCCTCTTTTCATGCTGTCGTAGGCGACGTGCTTTTCTTTTCGGCCGACGACACCGATTCCGCACGCTTCTTATGGAAAACCGATGGAACGGAAGCGGGAACGCGGCGTGTTGCGAATTTCCCCTTGTCAGTTCGGTATTACTGCAAATTGTCCGAACCTTCCACCTTGCTTGTCCTTGCAGCGTCTACGTGGTGGTGCGGGAATGAGCTGTGGGTGACGGACGGCACGGAGCGGGGCACACGACTCCTTAAAGACATTTATCCAGGGGAAAAATCGTCCTTTCCTGAAGACCTTACCCCTGCGGGGCGGCGCGTCTTCTTTTTGGCGTGCGATCCGGTCCACGGCCAAGAGCTTTGGGTAACCGATGGAACCCCAGGTGGCACCCGGATTGTGAATGACATACTCCCAGGACCTGAAGATGGCGCAAGAAAAATCTTGACTGCGGCTCAAGACGTTGTGTACTTCGTGGGCTGGCTTCCTGAAACCGGCCTTGAACTTTGGGTAAGCGATGGGAGCGCCGCAGGCACGCGCATGGTCAAAGATATAAACCCCGGCCCTTTCTCATCCAGCATATTAGACTACAACAGCAGCGGACGGATCAGAGGCATGACGTGGACCGGGCGGAACCTACTTTTCGCTGCGTCAGGCGGTGCAGACGACTCAGGCCTGTGGGTGAGCGACGGCACAGAGGCCGGCACGCGCTTCGTCATGGATGTCCGCTTTCCCGGCGGCGTCCTCACAGCCGACGGCCGAGTGTATTTTGCGGGCGTAGGGCTGGGAACAGGTTCCGAACCGTGGTGCACCGATGGAACGCCGGCGGGCACGGATCTACTAATGGATATTTATCCGGGTTCCAGGGGCTCGGCACCTGCAGAGTTTACGGTGCTGGGCGATAAGCTTTTCTTCACAGCGAAGGATCCGGAGCACGGCAGGGAGCTGTGGGCTCTCTCCCTTCCTGACCGTGGTCCGAGCGCCGCCTTCGTTATGTCTCCCGAAGGTTGCCAACCGGGTCGTTTAATCGAGCTCGACGCTTCACCAAGCGTGCCTGGGGAGGGCGCGTCGATCGTTCGCTACACCTGGAAGCTCGGGGGCGGCGTTACCCTTACCGGACCGCACATCCGCTACCGGTACCCTGAGGGGACGTCAGGCGGGCAGCGGGTTTGCCTTACCGTTGTCGACGATAAGGGACGCTCAGACACCACGTGCCGAACCTTCTGCATCAGCGCGCATTTCCGCCGCGGCGATTTGAACATGGACGGCCGAGTAACTCTTCCGGACGTTCTCCCCCTATTGTCGTACTTCTTTGCCGAAGGAAGCCTGCCGTGCCTCGATGCTGCGGATGTGAATGACACAGGCAAGATCGAGTTGTACGACGTATACATGTTGCTTTATTACCTTTTCTCGAACAGAGGCTACAAAATTGCGCCGCCGTTTGAGGCCTGTGGACCTGATCCTACGCCCGGCAAATTGGGCTGCGAAAGTTACCCGCCTTGCGAGTGAAAAAACCATGGTGCCCTGTGCGGCCTTGGCAGCGGCTCATCTTTCACAACGGTTTTGCACGTGTATATCGCGATAGCTGCCGCCACACGTACCTGAGGGCCCTTACTTGTTCGGCTCGCGGATTCTGCCCAAGGCCGCTCGTTTGCTCCTGGGACGAAAAAATGGAAATGTTGGGATAACAACCGGGTGGCGGCCGGACCGCAGGGGAAACAGTTACAATCCTTTACGAAGGAGGTTTACCATGTCGAACCGCAGAAGGCCTGCGAAAGCCAGGCGGACCGGCACGCGCAAACGCCAACGGCTTTACACGCCGCACGCCCGGTTCCGTCCGTAAAACACCTCGGATTCTGGGGGAGAGGACGGAGGGGGCCGGCCTCCGCTTCTGAAGTAATTGTAAGTATGTGGAAAACCCGCCGGCTTCGCGCCCCAGCAACCTAAGCAAGTGATTATCGCACTTCTAAAACCCCCCGGCAACGGCACGGAATTTAACGGCCGCAAAGCCTGCACCTTCCGTAACGCCTTTGCGTACAACCGGATCAGGCGGAAGTTCAGAACCGGGTTCGAGAAACAAGCAGCTCCGAGCGCCGGCAAGGGAAAAACCCGTCGCTTCGGCCATGTGTTTTATTTCGCTGTACGTGTAAAACTTTGCTGAAGAGTAAAACACGTGTCCCTTACGCCCTTTCTCAGCGTAAAACTTCCCCCAAGCGCTCTCTGCAGGCACGAACCCCACAATCAGGCAGCCATTTTCTTTGAGAATTCTCCGGCATTCTCTAAAAACCCCCGCCGGATCCATCACAAAGCAAATGGTCACAACAAGAAGCACCCCATCAAATGCGCCGTTGACGTAGGGCAAGTTCTCGCCTCGCCCTATTACAACCTGAATCCCCCTGCGTACAGCATAAGAGAGCATTGCCGGAGACGGATCTATACCTTCGCGGATCCCAAGGACCTCGGCGAACCGCCCGGTACCTACGCCTACCTCAATCCATCTCCCTTCGGCGCCGCCTATAAGCTCGCGAATGCAGGCCGTTTCGTGAACGAAAATGGAGCGGCCTTGCGTAGAATCAAACCACCTGTCATATCTGGCCGTTTCCTTTTCAAATACATCCATCCCAATACATCGCCGGTTCGAAGTTGTCGTTAATCCAAAGGCATGTTCTTCTTCGCTCTTTACGGCTGATTATGACGCCTATCCGGTCGGACGGCAATCCCGCAGAGTGCCTCTGGAGGTCAAAAAGTCAGGCGCAGGCCGGCGTATAGTCTGGTTCCGAAGTCAGGATAGCCTGCAACGGTCGAGAATTTGTCGTTGGTCAGGTTCTCAGCCGCTACATACG
>CAZGYL010000514.1:0-4386 GCA_964529985.1 uncultured Planctomycetia bacterium
GGGGATGCGCCCGCTAATGCGGGCATCGAGGGGCGAAAGGGTGTCTACGAATTACCCACGGTCATATAGTCCCTGATCCTCTTGTTTCTGATCCGGAGGTGATTTCCGCCATGACGGACAACCCTGAGAAACTGGTCATAATCGGAAGCGGCCCCGCGGGCCTTACGGCGGCGCTTTACACCGCGCGCGCTGATTTAGCGCCGCTTGTTGTAACCGGGCTTGTGCCTGGCGGCCAGCTCACCACTACCACCGAGGTGGAAAACTTTCCCGGCTTTCCCGATGGCATAGGCGGGCAAGAGCTTATGGACGCCTTTATGAAACAGGCTGAGCGTTTCGGAGCCCGTTACCTCAAATTCAAGAATGTGACCGCGGTGGATTTCTCTTCAAGGCCGTTCTCCGTGGAGGTGGAAGGCGAAACGATTCGCACCCTTTCGGTGATCATAGCGACCGGCGCTGCGCCCCGCATGCTCGGTCTCGAATCTGAACAGAAGCTTTTTGCACGAGGTGTCAGTACGTGCGCCACCTGTGACGGCGCCTTTTACAGGGGCAAGCGGGTGGTGGTCGTCGGTGGAGGGGATTCCGCTGCTGAGGAGGCCACCTTCCTGACGCGCTTTGCGGAAAAGGTGATCTTGGTTCACCGCCGGGACAAGCTGCGGGCAAGCAAAATCATGGCGGACCGTGTCCTGAGCAACGAGAAAATCACCGTGAAATGGAATGCTGTAGTTGTAGACATCCTCGGGGTTGAAGAGGGGCATGTAACAGGGGTGAGGCTTCGGGATACAAAGACAGGGGAAGAGCAGGAACTCCCGTGCGACGGAGTTTTTCTGGCGATAGGCCACGTGCCTAATACAAGCGTCTTTAAGGGACAGATCGAGCTTGATCCGGAAGGTTACATCGTGGTTCGGAACGGTACTGAAACAAGCGTCAGCGGGGTTTTCGCCTGCGGAGACGTCGTAGACAAGAGATATCGCCAGGCGGTCACCGCAGCAGGTTCGGGCTGTATGGCCGCGCTGGATGCACAGCGGTATCTGGAGAGCTTGGCCGAGGAGCGGAAAAAGACCGCGGCGGGCGCTTGAGGCAGGAGGTAGGCGGTGCTTATAAGCCGCGAATTCAGTTTTGCAGCCGCTCACAGGTTGCCGGGCAGTTCGGGCTCTTGCGAGAGACTCCACGGGCATACTTGGAGGCTCAGAGTGACGGTGCAGGCGCCTGTCGGCCAAGACGGGATCGCCTTTGATTTCCGCGAGCTTAAGCGGGTGGTCGAGGAGCGGGTGCTGAAGCAGCTTGATCATACTTACTTGAATGCATTGGTCGCTCAACCGTCAGCGGAACGAATCGCCCAATGGGCTTGGAAACAGCTTGCGAATCTGCCTCTTTACGAGATTCGGGTCTGGGAAAGCAACGACACCTTCGTCACCTACCGCGGCGAGGCTGAGAAATCCACGTAACAGGTCGAAGTTCTATGGGCCTCGAAGAAGAGCTCAAGTACCGCCTCCAAGACGAAACCGCATTGGAGCGGGTCGCTCGAATTCTCGGCCCTCCGACGTGCGAGACGGTTCAGCACAACGTGTACTTTGATACACCCGGACTCAAACTGCACCGTTCGGGAATACTCCTGCGCTTGAGGCGGGAAGAAGGTAAGCCCGGAGGCATATTGACCCTGAAGAAAGCCGTAGTGCTTCAACCCGGCAGAATCGTCGCCGAAGAGCAGGAGCGCAATCTGAGCGCCCGCCGAGTTCAGGAATTGCTGGAGAAGCCCTCTGAAGTGCTTCAATCCTTGGACCTGAGCTTAGCTGCTGCAGTGCTCGAAGAGCTGCACGGAGCGGCGCTTCAAAGGGCCGGAGATCTTATCACGCACCGCCGTTCTTACGAGCTGCCCGAAGGGGAACTTGCGCTTGACTTGGTGAAGTTTCCAGACGGTTCGGAATGTGAAGTTGAGCTTGAAACCGAGCACGCACAGCAGGGCCGCAGATTCCTGGAGCGACTTTTCGAGTCGGCGGGGGTGACCGCGTTTCCCGAAGGCGAACCCAAGAGCGGGCGCCTTTTCAAGCGTCTCGGGCTTTTAGGGCGAGGCGCCGACGTTGAGCCCGGCGGTTCTGAGGGGCTAAGATAAGGGTTTCGACCGGTTTTTTGGCTTTACCATATAGGCGTGCATGATTCGTAGAATGGTGTTCTCGTTCGTGGTCAAGAGCGCGAAGAGCTATGTGGTACGTAAGGTTTCGGCCCGGCGCTTCTCAGACAAGAGTGGTAAGGGTTCAGGTGAACTCGGACAGCTCGGCTTCCGGCTGTCTCTTAAAATCCCCCCCTCCCGTCCCCCCCTTTTGGGAGAAAGGGGGGGATGCGCCCGCTACCGCGGGCACCCAGCAGCGGAGGCGTGTGTATGAATTGCGCGGGGTCATGTAGTTGCGGCACTGTATATGAGTACCGTTTTGAAGGCGGTGCTCCAGTAAGACCTTTTTCAAGTGAGGCAGGTGGTGTCAATGCTCTTACGGTTCGCCCTTCCCAAAGGCAGCCTGGAAAAAGCTACTTTCCGGTTGCTTGCGCTTTCCGGGTTTTCTGTAAACGTCGGAGGCCGCTCATACGTCCCGACGTTGGATGACAGAGAGATTTCCGCTCGACTTGTCAGGGCGCAGGAAATCCCCCGCTACGTCGCCCAGGGCGTCTTCGACTTGGGGATCACCGGACACGATTGGGTGGTCGAAACCGGCGCAAAGGTTGAAGAGATACTTGAGCTTTGCTACAGCAAGGCGAGCCTCAGGCCCAGCCGCTGGGTTTTGGCCGTGCCCGAAAGCTCTCCGATCAAGTCAGTGAAAGATCTTCAGGGCAAGCGCATCGCCACGGAGCTTGTACAGGTCACAAAGAAATACCTCAAGAAGCACGGGGTTAAGGCTGATGTGGAATTCTCCTGGGGAGCAACCGAAGTTAAAGCTCCGGATCTTGTCGACGCCATTGTGGAGCTTACCGAAACGGGTTCTTCACTTGCGGCGAACAACCTGAGAATCGTTGATACGGTCCTTGAGACGACAACCCGCCTGATCGCAAACCCCCAGAGCCTCAAAGACGACGAGAAGCGCCGGAAGATCGAGAATCTTGCGGTATTGCTCAAGGGCGCTCTTACCGCCCAGGACATGGTCGGGCTGAAGATGAACGTAAGCGAGACCGACCTGGAACGAGTGGTGTCGGTGCTTCCGGCGATGAAGGACCCGACCATAAGCAGACTCAGGCACACGGGCTGGTACGCTGTCGAAACGGTACTCAAAGAGAAGGAGGTCCGGGAGCTTATTCCCGAGCTCAAGCGCGCAGGAGCCAGAGACATCATTGAGTTCCCCCTCAACAAGGTGATCTTGTAAGAGGTGATTCTCCGAGAGGTGGTCCTCTGAGTCCGGGGTCCCGGGCCGGTTGTAAAGGTGGTGAACTGCCATGGGCGAGAAACTTGAAGCGCAGGTCGAGGCGATTCTCACCGAGGTGAAGAGCGGAGGGGACGAGGCGCTTCGGCGCCTGACCCAGCGCTTCGACGGAGTTGATATTCCCCCCCAAGAGCTGAGGGTGCCTCCTGAGCGCTGCTGCGAGGCTTTCCGGCTGCTTCCCGTACAGCTTCAGGATGCTTTGCGCGAAGCTGCCGCAAGAATCCGCAGGTACCATGAAGCCACGCGGCCCAAAGACAACTTCATTGTGGGCCCTGACGGCGAGTTGCTTGCTGAAAGGTGGATTCCCCTTGAAAGCGTCGGCATATACGCGCCTGGAGGTCGTGCGTCATACCCCTCCACCGTGCTTATGACTGTTATTCCGGCGCAAGCGGCCGGAGTGAGCAGGATCGCAGTTTGCAGCCCGCCGGGCCCTGACGGAGTTTCACCGCTTATTGCGGCGGCCTGCGGGCTTCTTGAGGTGGAGGAGCTTTACCAGGTGGGCGGAGTTCAGGCTGTCGGGGCGCTTGCCTACGGGACGCAGACGATAGGTGCGGTCGATAAGATCGTCGGGCCCGGAAACAAGTATGTCACATGTGCCAAGAAACTTCTTTTCGGAACGGTGGGGATAGATATGCTCGCAGGGCCCAGTGAGGTCGTAGTTGTAGCCGACCAGAGCGCCCCCCTTGGGGCGGTTGCAGCCGAGCTTCTTGCCCAAGCGGAGCACGATCCTGAAACACGCGTTTTTTGCTTTACAGTGGGGGGGCTGGATCCCGGTGCTCTCAAAGAGCAAGCCCTCTTGCTTGCAGAAGGGCTCCCTGCACATGTACGCCAGGTGTTGAACCGTGCGGAAGCGTTCCGCAGATTCGATTCGCTCCGAGAGGCTCTGGCCGAAGTGAACAGAATCGCTCCCGAGCACCTGTCTCTTCAGGTGGCCGATCCGTTTGCTGCGCTTGCTGAGGTCAGGAATGCGGGTGCGGTAATG
>CAZGYL010000515.1:0-4381 GCA_964529985.1 uncultured Planctomycetia bacterium
AAGAGCGATTACCTCTGCCGCTTGCTCTATTCGCAAGGAACGAAAAAGTAACAGCCAAGGGTATCCTGGTCATTCTCCGTCCCACAGGTTTCAAAAGGCTCAGGCGGGGGTGGACCGTCGCCGAAAAGGTACTCGAGCAGGTAAATGGGATCGTTTACGGCAACGTTCCCATCGTTGTCGGCATCGTAGGAATCAAGGCACGTCGCAGGGTTTTCTGGATCTCCGAATAAGTAGGTCAAAATAAATGTAGGATCAGCGATGTCAACCTTGCCGTCCTGGTTCGCATCCCCCCTCCTGAAAGGGACCCAGGATTTGCTTATTGTGAACTCATCTATGAGAAACGCACCGCCGGTGTTATTTACCCGATAGGCCCGTACGCGCGCCACGGCATGAGTCGGCGTATGGTAGAAATCAACGTAGCACGCGCTGTAGCCGTCGACATGCGTTATAAGTTTAGGTGACCACGCTGTGCCTGTACAGTCCCCGCTACTTGCACGGGCTCCACCGCCCCCTACCGTAACATAGATCGTACCCTCCGGGTCCACGTAATGGCTTTCTTCCTGGGAAGCAACGTCATAGGACTTGTTGATCGGATACGTTCTCTCGTACCAATGCTTGTGACCCACAAAGACTATGTCGACGTCAAGCCGGCCGTCTCCGTTCGGATCAAAGGGGCTTGTAGAAAGGGGATAACCCGGGCGAGAATCACGCACAAGCGGATCAGATACCGCCTCGTGGACATGCGGGAAGTCGTCCCCGTCGTTCCTGGTACAGCTGTTAGGCGGGTGGTGGAAGAAAACGATCCGCCAAAACCTCTTTCCAAGGCTCGCCTCCATATCCTGCATCAGCCAGTTAAGCTGATCCGCGTCTCCGGCTTCACTGAATGACCCGTCTGCGCCGGGTCCTTCAGTGTTGGAGTCAAGGGAAACAAAGTGGACAGGTCCGAAGTCAAAGGAGTAGTATCTCTCTGTGCCGCTGTTCTCCGGCAAAACCAGATTTTCCGTATAATTCGCATCGTCCTCTTCATGGTTTCCGATCGCCACATAGACCGGCATTCGACAAGTCATGTCCTCATAGACCTGGAAATACTCAAGGTTCCAGCGCCACGAATCCTCCTCTCGGTCGCGGTATACGATGTCCCCCACATGAAGAGCGAAGCGTGGTCGCTTGACGTCATCAGGGAACGGGAAATCAGAGGTCGGCTCCCCCATGTGGCGCATGAGAGAAGCTACAGAATCTGTTGCGCTTGCGAAATAGCCGTTTGACCTGGTATCGCCGAAGCAAAGAAAGCGGATCGGGTTATCCGCATCATACCGGAAATGGAACAATGAGGAGTAAAAGGACCAGACAGGGTAAATCAGCTCTGTATCGTCACCGTGCCTGATCTGATAAAAATACTTTTTGTTAGAGTCCCCCAAAGAGAGCACAATGTCGTGCTCTTTTGTAGGTGAGGGATCGGAAGCGGTGTTGTTCAGCGCACCTTCGCTCGCGCCGTAGTCAACATGGCCGACAACAGGCCACGCCGTTCGCCAAACCACGTGGATCGAGTCGTGGGTTCCCTTTGCAAGAAACGGGCCCTGGCGGTAAGCAGCAAGCCATGCGTTAAAATAAAGATCAGAGCTCGTGGCAGATGTGTTGTGCACTTCAAAGGCGATTAGATTTTCACCGGCGTGCAGAAGCCCCGCCTCAAGCAAACCCGGGTCGATCACAATCTCCCGAGGTCGGCTTCCGCGCTCATGAGCAGAAGCGGCGGTATTCCAGCAAGGCTCTGGATCCAAACCCGCCCTTGCTACCTCTTGGCCGTTTATGTAGGCTACGAAACCATCGTCATACCAAACGTAGAGAACAAGCTCCTGGAAGAGCTCAGGGTGATCCTGGATTGTGAAATTCCGCCGAAGATACAGCGCGCGCGTGCCCTCCGGCACTTCTGTTACGATCTCAGGTTCCCCGTAACCAATCGGCGTATAACCTTCCTGCAGCCAACCGGAATCGTCAAACCCCTCTTCGTACCAGCACGGCGGACTTTGGCAGGTGCATGAGTCAGGAAACGGCGGAGCCTCAACGGCCGCATAGTAACGCCAGGGATCCCCGAAAACGACAAACCAAGCCCGATTGCGCGGATTTGCAATGAGTTTGGGATGAACCTTCAGAGTCTTATCCTCGGTCTCGTACCTGTTATGAACTTCAATTGCAAGCACATTGTTATCCTCTCCGGCCTGCAGGTACTGAATTGCATGATCAAGGGGGATGATTTCAGGAAGCCACGCAGTGTGCTCCATGAGGGCATATGTATCCGGCCCTACCTCTTGAGGCATGTAGCGCCTTGCTACTTCGTGGCCGTTGAGGTAAGCAACGAACCCATCGTCATACCTCATTTCAAGAACTAATGTCTCAACCTCTGCAGGATCCACCGTAAACTTCCGCCGAAGATAAACAGAGGTAGGACTGTCGCTCACAAAAGTAATAATATCTCTTTTCTCGTTGCGCTCGTCCGTATACTCCTCGTACCCTATAGGGGTGTGGCCCGAGTGCCACGCACTGTCGTCAAAATCAACTTCGACCCAAGTGGGGGGAATTTCCACAGTGCCTTCATGGTAGCGCCACACCTGCCCGAGCTCGATAAGGTGAATTTCCTCACTTGCTGTGCTTAGCGTGCCGGTCTCCCCCTCGCCCTCAACAGAGCTTCCCTGCAGATTTTCGTCCCGAGTGACAAGCCTTGCCCGAGGGCTGTGAAAAAAGGCGGACATATCCAAAACTTCCCCGCACGGAACCGCGTTGAGCAGAGCCAAATCCAGATCGCCGCCGTGTTGCAGCCACCAGTTAAAGACCCACTTCTCTGAATAAGTACTCCTGCAATCCCCGTCAAAGTCAACCGGCAAAACCACGGCCGGCTCCGGCAGACTCACAACTTCTTGACCTAACCCCCCCCCGAGGGCGAATAGCAAAACGACGAAAACGGAAGCTTCTCTAAGAAACAAACGAGAAATCATCGCACCACCTCCTTTTCACAAAGCGCAATCCCGCATTAGAGGGGGAATCCAGTGAAGCAGGATTATTGCCGAAACCCGCAGTCAGAGCTCCCCTACGCTTCAGCCGCCGCGGAATGATCTTGAACTCCCGGTTCATTCCTTCCACGGCCTCCACTCACTGCCCCGCGCAAGGCGTGCTACACCCAGTACCTAAAAACTAGACTAGGGCCGTCCTGGGCTCCGGTCAAGAAAAACCCTCAAGGGCGAAGCGAACCGGTGGTGCGTCCCGTTCGCCTCCACTGTTAAGGAGCATCTAAATCGTTGCCTCGTTCAGAGCTCGTTCCACAAAAAGTTTGGCCTCCCAAGCTTTGGCCCACAGGAGCGTAATCCCCGTACCTGAACGCTGGACGGCCAACGTCTGTTTCGGAGGCAAAGATAAGCGGACGCTTTTCATAACCGCCTCCAAAGGACTTTACGCCCTGCGTATGCGCGTCAAAGGCGTTCGCGCACCTCCGCCGCCCTCAGCGGCGCCTCACTTCTTCAAGAAACGAAAGAAGCTTCAATCGCGCCCTGTCGGCCGCTTCATAATCCTTGGCCCCGCGCCACCACCTCTCCTCAGGCCGGTAGCTGGGAATCACTTCCCCCAAAGCTTCCCGTATCAGCCTGCGGGCCCTCTGTGCAAGCTCCCCGTCGGCAGCTTTATCAGCAAAATCCTTAACCATTACCAGATACTGGTAATCTTCAAGACCCTCGCGCACGGCTTCGAAATGTTTCCCGTCGGTGACACTCTCTTTTTCGAGGTAAACCGGAGAGTAAATGGTCCGGCCGGCGGCATAAACGTTCCACGCCGACCCTCCTGCATCGCCGTAGGCCCAGAAACCCGATCCCACCGCACCCCAGCGGAAACAGTACCAAGCCTGAAGCCGGTGATAAGCTTGAGGGTCAAGCAGGCGGGCCGGACCCGTACACTGGTAGAACCACAGTGAACGCTTTCCGTCGTTTACAAGGTCAAGGTAAAAACGCTGGGCTTCCTCGGTCCCCGAGAGAAAGATTCCAAGATTCGGGCATAATACGTCGCACGCTTCATAAGCTTCTTTCAAAGCTTCCTTATGAGGATTGCGGTAGGTCGGATCCTCCCAAATGACAAACTCGGGGCAGCCTTTCTTAAGAGCCCTGGCCCAGTGAAGAATGATCCGATCTTGTTCCCGACTGTGCGGTTCGTCCAGTATAAGCAAAGCAAATTGTCCGGGATCCTTACCCAGCCTCCTCACCTCTGAGGCGACGGCCCGCGCCCAGGAAGCTACACGCGCAGTGAAAGGCTCCTCCGTACACCCGACTCCGACAAAGCGGCCGTTGCCCACGGCAAGAAAAATGCAGTACCACCGGGCGTCCGGCCATCTGCTTATCCATCT
>CAZGYL010000516.1:0-4381 GCA_964529985.1 uncultured Planctomycetia bacterium
CGATCTCTGGTACGTACCTCCACAGCTTCTTCCACGGGGAGTAAAGCCCAAAGCTCTTTCCGGCGTGCCCGTAAGCCTTCTTGACGTGGCTCCGACCGCTGCTTCCTACCTCGGACTTCGATTCTCAAAGCCCCTTGACGGTGTGAATCTGAGAGGGCTTTTTGAGGGCCGGCCTTTGGGCCGCAAAGCTGTGGCCGCCGAATACGCCGACAAGATCGACGCCGTTCTCACGGACCGGTACCATGCCATTTACAACCCGACGAGGTTTTCCCCCTATGGAGGGCCTTTCCCGAGTCCGGAAGAAAGGCGCCGCGATCCCCGGCTTGCGGCTCTCCCGCGTTTCGTTGTGCAGGAACGCGAGCTTTACGACATGCAGGACGATCCGCTTGAGCAGGAAAACCTGGCGCCGGTCGAACGCAGGCTTTGGAAACGCCTCAGAGCGCGGATAACAGCTTTCCGCAAGGCGCACCCTTTCAGGCGCCCGCTCAGGGTCGGAAGCGGTGCGGCCCTGAGGGTCCTAAGGCAGTTGGGCTACATTCAAGGCCCGTCCCCGAAGCCTCAACCTCCCCAAGAGTCGAAAGACTCCTCCGACAGGAACCCGTAGGGCCGCAGCGCCTGCAAGCGAAATCCCACCGTGATGTCCGCTTCAACGAGTGCAATCTCCCCTCGGCTCTGTTTCAGGGAAGCTGCATGTGGTGCGCTGATCTTCTAAGATCGCTTTGAGCGCATCCTCGAGAGTCGCGTACTTGAACCGGTAGCCCGCTTTCAGCGCCTTTTCCGGCAACACCCGCTGGCCCGTCAAGAGCATTCCGGCAAGTTCACCGAGGGCGAGTTTCAGAAGGAATCCAGGCACTGCAAAAAAGCAAGGCCTATGCATTGCTTTTCCGAGCGCCTTGCTGAATTCCTTGTTTGTCACAGGGTTGGGTGCAGTTGCGTTCAGGGGTCCGCAAACCGCCTCGTTCTGAAGAGCGAACTCGATAAGCCCGATCACGTCGTCCCTGTGAATCCACGAAACCCACTGCCTGCCGCTTCCCAGAGGTCCGCCCAAGAAGAACCGGAAAGGAAGCATCAGCCGCGGTAACGCCCCGCCGTCCGCTTCAAGGACGCAGCCGATACGCAGTCTTACAACACGCACGCCGAGCTCTTCGGCCCGCAGCGCTTCTTCCTCCCACTTCCGGCACACTGTTGCAAGAAAGTCGCACCCAAGGGGCGATTCCTCGGTTATGCATTCGTCACCGCAGGGGCCGTAGATCCCCACCGCCGAAGCGTTGATCAACGTATGCGGCTTGGAATCCGCTCTCCTGATAGATTCGACAAGCGATCGGGTTGTATCCACTCTGCTTGACAATATTTTCTGTTTTCTCTTTCTTGTCCAGCGCTTGGGCGCAATAGGCTCACCGGCCAAATTGACGACCGCTTCGAACTGGGATATTACCTCCGGCGGCAGCAATTGAGGCGGTCTCCACGTGAGTTTTCCTTCCGACCCGTCCTTCCCTCGAGTAGAAATCACCACATCGTGCCCGGACTCCGCAAGGGCGCCCTGCAGAGCTCCGCCGATAAAGCCCGTACCGCCTACAATCAAAATCCTCATACGCAAAGCTCTTATTCAACAGGAACCGGCGCTCAGGCTGAAACTATTCTACCACGCTGTAAACTTCCAGCCGTTTTTTCCCTGCAGATCGCTTTTCCCGTTCACATGTTCTCCGGGTTCCCTTTGAGCTTCGGAGAATCAGTATTGATAAGGGATAAAGCAGAGTACAGCGACTCGAAGGACGGCGTCTTCTTGATTTTTCGCTCAAAATCGATTACAGTAGGGCAATGAGAAATCCAGCTTCCCCCTTCAAGTCTGTCGTTTTGCTTCTCGGGTTGTTGGCCTCCTCGACGAAGGGTTCGTCTATCCCGAATCGCTTGGGACGGGGTGCGGCCGTTTCAGCGGAAGAAGCGCGGGCTCTTGCCGAAGTGAAACGATTTCTCGCTGCGGGCGGCGATGTCAACGCTGAACTGAGCGATCACGATCAGCTTCTCGGCTGGCCCGCGATTTCGGTGACCCGCCTTCACCGGGCCGCTGAACGTGGTTGGATGCATGTAGCGCGGTTTCTTCTGGATCACGGTGCGAATCCGAAGGCCGTCGCGGACACGAAAAGCCACTACAACCAAGTTACGCCGATCGATGTCGCCTTCCATACCGGGCATGATGAATTCCTTCTTTTGCTTAAGAAATACGCTCTTCCTCCCGTGGGCCGCGAAGTTGCTTTGTGGATCGAACTTCCGGGTGCCGGGAATTTCCTGCCCGCGGTTTCTTTCGATGACGGAACTTGGATCGCGATCACCGGAGATCAAAAGCAGCGTCGCATCTGCGCCGACATCTTGATCGATCCCGGCAATCGGAAGATAACGGCCTTGACTCGCCGCACCGGCGGTTTCAGGCACGTAGGGGCGGACGCGGCTTTGGCTTCGTACGCGGGAAGGTCGTGGCCCGAAAACTTCCGATTACCCGCAGGCATACAATGGCGCACCGGACTCCAAGCACCTGAGATACAGCAAGGGAAAATATTCCTGGTGCGAAGCGGATCGGGGGCTTTCTTTGCAGTAAGGATCGATTTATTCGATCCCATACGGAACGTTTTCCGCCTGAGGTATCTGAGGCTCGGCGGAGAGCCGGAGTCGACCCCGCGCAGCGGATCGCAGCCGCAAAAGGCACCGGCGGCGATCTCCTACATTCAAGTGGCGACCGGAAAACGCGCGCCTTCCTTTCTCGGCCTTGTGTGTTGCGTATCGCAGCGCGGGGACGCAGTGGCTTTATTCGGCGAACCGAGCAGAGAGCCCAACCGGACGGATGTATTTTGGAAAAAAAATCCGCTGCTGAATCGCTTGGGGATTGCGGAACTGGGAATCCGATGCAGGCCTGACGGGGTTCTCGAACGCCTGCAGATCTCTTTTGTTTCCAGCGTAGCCTACGACTACTTGCGGGCCCGACTGGGACTTCGTGAACCTTCGTGGGTTCAGAAAGGAACAGGCGCGGCGGAAGGGATTCCAATCCGCGTTCACCCGGAGCAGGGAATGATGTTGGTGGTGCAAGGGGGGCGCGTTAAGCTTCTAATGCTTTACACCGATCGCCCGCCGGACCGCGGTCGTGCTCCCCCTTCGAGAATCCCCCCGGACAACGCCGGGCGCGATCGCCTTCCCGGACGCACACAGAGAGTCCGGCCGGAAGCCGCACGCGAGCTGCTTGCAGCGATCCATGCCCGTGAGATTCGGAAAGTCAGGGATCTGTTGGCCGAAGGCGCCCCGGTCAACGCCGCTGATCCAGAAACCGGGCAGAGAGCTCTTCACATAGCTTCTCGACTCGGACTGAACGAGCTTCTGGACCTTTTGATTCGAAACGGCGCAGACGTAAACGCCGCGGATAAAGCAGGAGCAACCCCTCTTCACGTGGCCGCACTCAGCGGTAACGCGAAGACCGTGGGCTTGCTCCTGACACGAGGCGCAAATCCCACCCTGCGCGATTCCGACGGCCTTACCCCCCAAGACCTTGCCGAGGATCAATCTCTGGCGGCCACGCTCGCCGAAGCTGCAGACCGCTATCGGCGGACGGCTCCGGCCTACAGGGCGGTCCAAAAGAGGCTTGAGACTTATTTCCGCGCAATAGAGCACGGCGATACTGAATCGTACCTCCAGTCGATCGCTCCCAATCTTCGCCCGAAGAAACTCCAACCGTTGAAACCGCTGAAAATAAGGTACACGGTTGAGAAACTTGAAGTTTCAGGCCGAACGGCCAAGGCCTCGGTGAAGGTCGTGTATTTGAATCTGCCCCCAGAAGCGAACACTTTCACTTTTGAACTTGCCCTTGAGCTGTCCCCGGATCGGTGGGGAATCTGCGGGATAAGAATGAAGCCGGCTTTTTGACCAGGAGAAAAGGATGAAAGTCAACGGGTGTGCGTTGTTTCTTGTCGGTTTTCTTCTTGCCGGGCAGGGTACGGCCGAGGAGTCTCTGAAACAGCAACTTGCGCGGGCCAAAGGGGAACTTGCCAGATTGGAAGCCGTCTCCAGGAAGTTGATCCGGCTTCCCGCCCTTGAAATCGAACGAGCGGAGCTCGCCGACAAGATCTACACCCACGCTCGAATGCGCCGTGACCTCGGGGTGAAGGTGAGTAAGGTGAGGACGGCGAGAGCCGAAGTCGCCGAAGCCGACCTCGAATGGGATCAGTTCTGGTTCGGAGAGTTCGAGTTCCCCGGCGACGAGCTGCCGGGCCTGATCTACGCCGCCGTTTTCCGCGTACAGAACATCTTTCGTGCCCCCGGAACGGGTGAAGGCTGGAAAAACTGGAGACGAATCTGCCGCAGGTGTGAGCAGGCACGGAGAAACCTGAGGCGGATCGAG
>CAZGYL010000517.1:0-4371 GCA_964529985.1 uncultured Planctomycetia bacterium
CGAAAATGAAAGAAAAGATCCGTTTGAGCTTGAGATTCGGTTCTCGGCCGGTTTATTGCACCTTCCGGCGGGGTTGAGATTTGAGGTGGAGAAGCCATGCCGATCTACGAATACGCATGTCCACACTGCAGAAAGATAATGAGCTTTCTTGTGCGCGATGTGCGCGCGCAGCGCACTCCCACCTGCCCGCATTGCGGCCGGCCTGACTTGGTGAGGCGCATGAGCCGCTTCGCGGTTCGGACTTCGGCGAAAACAACCAAGAAGAAAGAGAAGGAAGAGCCTGAGGGCAGAACCGCTGAAGATGGACCGCCTGACGATATCTCACCGGAACAGGAACGCCGTTTCGAACGGTTCATGCAGGAAATGAGCCGGCAAATCGATAAGATCGACGAGAACGATCCGCGACAGATAGGCAGATTTCTTAGAAAATTCGGGGAAGCCACAGGAGAAGATCTGGGACCCGAATTCAACGAAGCCGTTCGGCGGCTTGAAGCGGGGGAAGACCCTGAAAAGGTGGAAGAGCAACTGGCTGCAGCCTTCGGAGAAGAGGGTGAAGGCGACGGCTCGGGATCCGACTACAGCTACGACGACACGCTTTACGATCTCTGAGGCCCCCAGTCTCGCCGCAAAAAACAGCGGAACTCCACTCCAGGTGCCGGTTCACAGATTCCCCTTCAGTATTCGGTCCTTAAAGGCAAGAATGGCCAGAATGGTCTTACCGTCCCGAATACGGCCTTCCCAAACCATCTTGAACGCCTCTTCGTAGGTGAAGCTGCGGACTTTGATATCCTCGTTTTCCTCGGGCGCCCCTGCCAGGCGTCCCTCAGCGCCGGAGCCTTCAACCTCTGCTGTGAACAGAAATATCCGTTCGGTGGAGCCGCCCGGCGTGGAAAAGAATGTCAAGAGCGGTGTGAGTTTCTCGGCCCGCATACCGGTTTCCTCCTCGAGCTCGCGGGCCATACAAACCTCGGGCGCTTCTCCCGGAGAGAGCAAGCCGGCCGGAATCTCAAGCAGCCAGCCCGGCTCCCCTATCGAGTAAGGCGGCCACCTGAATTGCTCGACCAGAAAGAAACGCTTCCTGCGGGGATCATACGGCAGGCATGCAGCCGCGTCCCCGCGGATAAGGCGCAGTCTCCTGAGCTTCCCGGTCATACCGCCGTCAAAGCGGCCGTGCCGCAGGTAAACCTCTTCAATTACAAAAAAATCGTCCATTATCGTGCGCCGGCTGAGCACCTCAACCGGCATGGTGTTCCGCGCATCCCTATTCTGCACTGGTTCCTCCTCGGCCAGGGTTCCGCTTCAAATCGTGCTAAAGCAGTCTCCTTATGCCGCCAAGCATAGGCCGCCCTCCCCGGCGGTGGAAGGGCCCTCGAGCGCTTTTTTCACGCCGGACTTCTCAGGTATAATCTCACCGCGTTGCAAACAGCTCCTACAGGGAAGGAGGTAAGCCCATGAGTACGAACAACTATCCGCGGCTTCACAATGCTGCTTGGCCGGGCGTAGTAGGCAAAGGTCCCGGAGCTGAGGAGCCTTTCATCGATCTGGATACGATGCTTGATCTGACCGCAAGAGCGGAAGTGAACGGAAACAAGTTTGAAGGGGTGGATCTCTTCCTCAGCGCGCCCCATGTGGACATTGACTCTTCGGAGGACGACTTGAAACGCCTCGCTGATAAGATCCGCTCCCGCAACCTTGTGGTAGGCACGGTGGTCGCGCCTGTATGGCCCCCCACGGGTGGCGGCTCTGCGATGGGCGGCCCTGAGGAACGCAAGAAGTTCCTTACCATGCTGGAGAAAGCGTGCAAGATCGCTCAGAAGTTAAGAGAACTTGGAGTGCGTCCCTACGGGGCTGTGCGGATCGATTCGGCGGGCGATCCGGCGACATGGGCCCAGGACCCTGAGGGCAATACCCGGCGCATAGTTGAGACCTTCCGCGAAGCCTGCAAGATAGCGGAAGACTATGGAGAGAAACTTGCCGCGGAGGGTGAAATATGCTGGGGCGGAATGCACAGCTGGAAGAAAATGCTCCAGGTGCTCCAAGAAGTGAACCGCCCGGATGTGCTCGGATTTCAGGCCGATCTGGCGCACACCCTGCTTTACCTGTTGGGCTACAATGCGCCCGAGGACGCCCTCCTTCCACAAGATTTTGATTGGAGCGACAAGGAGGCGTTCGAGAAGGCTTACACCACAATGACCGATGCGCTGCGCCCTTGGACGATCGACCTGCACGTCGCCCAAAACGACGCAACCGTGAAAGGTTCCGGTTCGCATGACAAAACCGGGCGGCATTGCCTGCCCAACGATCCCAACGGCAAGCTTGATATCGTATGGGCTGCAGGCAAGTGGTTGCGCGATAAAGACGGCCGGCCGACAAAGAAGATGCGCCACATCTGCTGGGACGGCTGCATGTTTCCAAACAGCGTGATGCTCAATCCTGATACATGGAACGAAATTCTTGCCGTCATGGTCAAGGTGAGGGAGGCGCACGGCTGGCAGGAATGAGGCCAGTGCTCAGCGGGCCCCGGGCGCAGAGCGAATCCGCACCGGCCGTCCGCTGCGGGCGGACTTGAAAGCAGCCTCCATGTACCTCTGAATCTTAAGTCCGTTGGCGAAATCGCACGGATCGGGTCTGCCGGTCTTTATCGCGCGGACGAAGCGCTGGTAACACGTGGGAACAGGGGCGCAGGAAACCCAGCGCCAAGATCCGCGATCAATCGCCTGGCGGCCCTTGCACAGCCTATAGCGGCTCAACCCGCGGTCAAGATCGATTTCAAGGCCGCCTCGGTCTCCGTAAACGCGGAGCCGCACGCTGTTTATGTGACCTATGGCCCAGCGCGTGGAGTGAATCGTCCCGATCGCTCCGCTTTCGAAGGTGACTGTTGCAACAAAACTGTCGTTCGCATCAAGCCGGTACGGCCCGAGCCGCCCGCCCGGGATGCCTTTTTCATACGTTGCAAGTTTGACCTGAAGCTCAGTGAAGTCCCCGGCCAGCAGAGAAGCCGCATCGAAGATATGACAGCCCAAATCTCCGAGCACCCCCAGGCTTCCATGAGCGGTGGAAAGTCTCCAGGTGAGGGAAGGAGTGTTCCGCCAATCACCCCAGACTCTCGAGACCAGCCAACTTTGCAGGTAACTTGCTTCCACATGCCGGACTCGGCCGATTCCTCCCGACCGGATAAAATCGGCGGCCCGCTCCAAGGCGGCTGCGTCACGGTAGGAAAAATTTACCATGTGAACGACGCCGGCCGAGCGCGCCGCTTCGAACATGCGGCGCGCATCCGCAACGCTCGTTGCAAGAGGTTTTTCGCAAAAAACGTGCAGTCCCTTTCGAGCCGCGCCGATCGCAATGGGAGCGTGCGTCTGATCGGGGGTTACAATCGAAACCGCTTGAAGTTCCTCCTCTCGGAGAAGCGCGCGCCAATCCGTGTAGACTTTCGGAATCCGGTAGCGCTTGGCGAAACTCTCGGCCTTTTCCTTTACAACGTCGCAGCAAGCACGCAGCTCCACCCCCGGACAGGAGCGGAAGTTGCGGGCATGTTTAGTAGCCATGCGGCCCGTACCGATAATGGCCAAACGGATCATGGCCCTCTTCTATGTCAGCTCTCCGCGTAAAGACCTCGCACCGCCGAAGGTTCTCTTTTTCCCGCCTCTTCAAGCCGGTTTCTTATAGCAAAGTTCCGGCAGCCGGAAAAGTGCGGCTTTACCGACCGAAATCTCTCCGAAGCTCGGGCTCTTTTGGAAGCGGCCGGGCGGTCTATAGGATTTCCAAGAGGGTTATCGTGAAGTGAAGCGTCTTCCCAGCAAGAGGATGGTTGGCATCCAGAGTCACCGTATCGTCCGTCACCTTTGTTACACGCACAACAAGACTGCGCCCATCGGCTGTCTGCAGGTGCAAGCGCATTCCCACTTCCGGATCAAGATCCTCCGGCATATCCTCGCGGTCGACCTCGGCTATAAGTTCCTCGCGCTGTTCACCGAAGCCGTCCTCCGGCGCAATCGTCACCTCCTTGGTGTCGCCTTCTTCCATACCGATGACCGCTTGCTCCAACCCGGGGAGCGTCTCTTCCCCGCCGACGGTGAATTCGAGAGGTTCACCGCCAAGCGACGTACCGAACACCGTACCGTCATCAAGCGCCCCTCTATAATGGATGCGAACGCGGTCTCCCACCTTAGCCTGAACCATACCGACCTCCTTCCGAAAAGCCTGTGCAACGCACCTGCGTTCCGACCGAACACCCCGGTGCGCTGCAAATCCTGGAATCGGCCGGAGCGGAATCGCTCCGGCAATGTTAAAGAACTCCGCAGAACGGCCGATCCGGCGGGAAAACCGACGCGTCCGCCTGGGGCTTCCTCCGGCGGCACCCCACCCAAG
>CAZGYL010000518.1:0-4341 GCA_964529985.1 uncultured Planctomycetia bacterium
ATCGCGGTGCTTTTCGGTTTCGGCGCCTTCGGGAGAGTCAGTGAGGAGCTTACCGAACAAGCCCTGCGCTACCACGCACTCGGGGTTCCGCTTATTGCTTGGTGCAGGGTTCTCGCCCAAGGCTTTTACGCGATGCAGGATACGAAGACACCGCTTCTAGCCGGAGCTCTGGGGGCCGTCTGCAATATCGTTTTGTGTCTTCTGCTTGTGGGGCCAATGGGGCACGGTGGGATCGCCTTGGCTATGACGCTCTCAAGCTTAGCCGGTGCGGTTTGGTACCTATCCGCATGGCTGCGGCGTCACGGTGCGGGTTCTCTTCCCGGGGTTTTGGGTTTTGTGGTGCGCTGTACGGCTGCCGCGGTGGGCATGGCTGCTTTATGTAGCTTTGCAGGTGACAGTCTGTTGCCTGTTTCGCCGGGAAGCTCTCACCTGATTCAGGCGGGCAACCTGGCACTTTTGATACTCTTGGGTGGTGCCTTCTTTTTTATTTCGTTACGCGTCCTCGGAGAACGTTCTCTGGCCGAGCTTGCAGGCTCCATCCTAAGGGTGGTACGTAAACCTTGAGCCACCCGCACCTGAACCATAAGAATTTTGCGATGAGCCGCCGATATCCCTGGAACAGCGGTTCACATCGAATTTAGCGTCTCAATGGCCGTCTTAATCGCGGGCATTCCCTCAGTAGCCGCGTGTTGGTACGTACAAGCGGCCGGCTTTGCCGGATTGCGTCCGTCCAGCGGAAAGTCCGCTATTCTGCGCACGGGGGAAATTGTGTGCACGGAAGCTTATCAGGCGTCTCGTCGTAGCCGCATCTTACAAAAGGGGCAGGAGGGGTCCAATTTCCTACAAAGAGATACAGCAGTATTGAGATAGAGTCCGAGAGATCAATAACGCCGGAATCGTTCACATCCGAACTCTTGTGACAGGGAGGGGGATCTCCACGTGCGAACAAGTACGAGAGGATGAGAATGGCGTCCCCTATGTTGACTTCCGAGTCGCCGTTGCTGTCTCCTCTTTTAAAGGGTATTTCTTGAATAGCCCCGATTGCCCCAACAGCATCGATATCGACACCTGCACATGGGAAATCTGAAAGCATAGCACCGGAATCTATGATCTTGACGAGATGAAACTCTTGATCTGGATCCTCAAGGAAAGGTTCGATGTCAATTCCCGCAGGCCGGTCCGAAACGGACCCCAGGGAAATCCATTCTTCGCCATCGGCACTAATCAAGACTTCAAAGGGTTCAGCCTCTTCGCCGCATCCGAATATCCAGAGGTCGATACCGTTGCGGTTTATCAGAGCATTGTCTAAGAAACTCAAAACCACAAAGCCTTTGTGGCCAAGAGCGACACTTGTTTCAGCGCAGGCGTCCTGTCCGGAGTCGGGCGCACCCAGTGCATGTTCCGGGTGTGCAAAACTTTCTGAGACACCTGGCCCCGGGCGATATTCCACGACTTTGTCTGCAAAAGAAATGGCCCCAGGGAGGGCTCTTTGAGCGATCCTGAATGTTCTTAGACGGCTTTTAGGGGCCGACGGGGTAAAGAGGGAAAAATTTGCGGCGAAAGGAATTTCATCCTATCGGTTGAGGGTGTTTCGCCGCGGTCCTCCGTGGGTGAAGGCGTGAGCCCTTGTCGGAAAGCCACCCTCTCGAAATGGGCAAGTCCGGTTTGATGAGCGGGCGGTGGAAGCGTAGGTTGAAGCCGGGCAGCCCGGCCCAGGCGCTTAATCGACCTTGGGCGTTCCGAAGAGTGGAACGAATTGCCCGAACTCCAACGGTCCGCGCCACCGCTCGACTCTACTTTGCCGGGATCTACCACCCCGCCGCCGAGCGTATTTTTTTCTTCGAGAAGTCACGTTTCGGGTAGTGCTTCCAAGTTGGGCCGATGATCTGCCGCTCATCGCCGTATTCATATGCGCCGATGTCCGGAGCTTTGCCCTTAAACGGGAAGGTAACCCAGTCGCCGTCCTTCCAGGAAACCTTCCTGTCGAGCTTCAAGTGGGTCCGATCAATCACCTCCGCTACCCGCGCCCGTTCCCCTAGGCCTATCTGGACGAAATCCCCCGGCTCAAAAGGCGAACGGAGAGGCCTGTCCTCAGGCGGCGCCGCCCCATGCCTCCCCCTGTGCAGCTGGACCACGTACACGTAAGAGCCCTGGTTCGTTATCTCCAAAAGATTGGAATCTCGCCCCGAACCGACCGCCGCGGCAAGAGGCCTTCCAGCGTGCACCGCCGGCGAGCCGCGTCGGAGACGGAAATCCCCCCTCCCCGGATCCACGAAGAGCGGATCGGCCGCCACCGAGTGGCCGCCGAAACCGGTCTTCGCACGCCAGGCGGCAAGGTCATCCGCATACGGCCGCCACCTGTGACGGGCTACCTTCTTTACCCAAAGAAGATTGTAATCGCAAAAGACGAAAAGCCTTTCGACGGGCCATCTGCCCGTCGAATAGCCGATTTTCACAACGGCGATATTGTTCCAGCAACGATTGCGCTCGCAGCCGTCGCCGCCGCTCAGAAAACGATAGCAGTTCCAAGCGGTGTTGTTAAAGATGCGGAAGCCGTAACACATGTGGTTGAGTTCGAAAGCCGTTTTGCAGTTTATGCAGAGGTTGCAGTAGTAGACGTTGTCGCCGGATGACTCGTCGCAGGCGGTGGCGGCCATCCCGAGGAAACCGGCGGCGGCATTCCGGGCGATGTTCCTACGCCAGATGTTCCCGAAGATGTGTCCGCCCTTCTGACCGAAGGCGTTGTAAATGAGCCTCTCGGGCCCGGTGTCGGCCTCGTTGTTCTCGACAATGCAGCCGCTGCTCGGACTAAAAAGCATAATGCAGGCGGTGTTGTGCCCATGGTTGCCCGAATCGAGGATATCGTGGACGTAGTTGTTGGCGATGCGCACCCGCCCCTCGGCGTGATTGACTATCCCCCAGTTGAGACTGGGATCCCCCGGCGGCGCGTACCCCACCGAGACGTCGCAGTTCCTCACAACGCACCCTTCGCAGGGGCGTCCCCTCTCGCTCGTGAAGGCGACCCTTCCCTCGACTTTGAACCCGTCGATAACGACGTATTTCCTGCAATAAATCCGCACGGCCGTGTTGGGCCGACGACCGAGGCCGAGTATCACCATCTCGCCGGGATACGCGCGGAGGACTATCGGCGCCTGGGCTGTGCCCGACTTGTCCGGCGTAAAGGGGTATTTGTTGCTCCAACCCGGCTTCCACGGATCCACGTAGCGCCCCGCCCTGAAAAGCACAGTGTCGCCGGGGCGGATTGCTTCGCAGGCTCGACGGGGAGTCTGCCACGGCGCAGCCTCCGTCCCTGGATTGGCGTCCGAAGCTCTCGGATTCTTCCCGTCGACGAAGAAAACGCGCCCGGGCTCCATTGCGACCTTTTCCACGTGCTCCTTCCCCGGCTCGATCCAAAGCGAGCCGTCATAGAGCCGGCAGTCGTTGCGAAGCAACGTGTACTCCAGAAGCCCCGGTTCCACGTCCCGTAGCGTGATCGGCGTCTTGCCCACCTCCGCGTAGCCGTTGTGACCGCCGGTGCGGATGAAAACCTTTGCTCCGGACGGCGTCGACTCTATCCTCAGCGTTGCTAGCTTGGCCGCGGGGGTCTTGTTCGGCGGGCCGGCTTTCGCCTCGGGCGCTCCGGCCTCCATCGGCTTTGCGACCCCGAGCCCGGTGCCCGCCGCTACGGCCAGCATCGCGGCGATCACCGACGCCACCTTCAGCTTCGCTACCGCCATGGCTTTCATCGCTTTTTCTATAATCGAAACAACCATTCCCGACGCGGCTGCATGCCCGTGCAGGCCGCTGTTATCGTCCCGGCAAGACAAACAGGCGCATCTTCGACCGCCCGTTAGGGCTTCTCGTTACCATCCCAGTCGGCCTGCGCAGCACCCGAGCCACCTCAAGCTCGAACCTTTCGTTCGCCGGATCTTGCGCGCTATTTTAGACCGCCCCTCCCCGGCGCTGCTCCGCCCGCGGAAGGCTTCCCCGAATGCGCCTTCCTCCAGGTGTCCACTTCCTTCGCTCCGATGAGCGGCCGCATGAAGTCGTTCGTCATCCACTCCCTGAAACGAGGATCCGACTCCCACTTCGCGTAGACGTCCTCAATCTTCGAGGCCAGAGGCCGATCCACCAGCGTCCGTCCCCCCTTGGAAAGCCTCATCCTCGCTGAGACGGGACCACGCCTGGCGAAAAGGACCTCCACGGAGATGCCGTCGGCGGTGAAGCGAACTCCGACCATACCGTCCCTTTCGACCTTTTCGACAGCAAACATCTTCTCGGCGGTCTCGTCCGTGGCCCAGAGGACGTGGAGGAATTCATCGTCGGCGCGTTTCTCGACCG
>CAZGYL010000519.1:0-4337 GCA_964529985.1 uncultured Planctomycetia bacterium
CTGCCGGTGTCACTTGCAATCGACGGAGCGATACGCCTGCCTTCGGCCAGCAGCCCGTCGGCACGCGAAACGCGCTGCTGTGAACTCCTGTGGTGCGGGCCGTAGTACACATTGTGGAACGTCTGATTCCGGTAAACGGCGCCGATGTCAAGCGTCCCGCTCAGTTCCAAGTCGAAGGCATGGCGCGTGGTAACAGGGTTTCCCGCCCCGCTGAGGGCCCGGCCGAAGCACAGTACCACAATCGAGCACAGACAGATGACACCTTTTCGCATGGCATCCTCCTTTTGTTTCAACCCCTTCTCGCGGTCTTGAACCACCTCTTACTCTGCACGGCTGTCCAGGGGGCGCGACCGAAACGACGCAGTCAGTATAGGAATCTAAAGGACCACGTCAAGGCCGCCGTTCGCCAATAAGTTCTTCAGCTGCAAGGAGGTCTTTCGGAAAGGTGATCTTGGGATTCCACCACCCGGCTTGCACCAAAACGATTTCCTCAAACCCGGCCGATTTTGCAATGCGGGAATCGTCAGCTTCCGGCTCAGGTTCTACGCGGTCGTACGCCTCAACAAGCACCCCGGCCGGGAACACTTGAGGTGTCTCAGCGTGCCACAAATCCCGCCTGTCCACCTCGGCGAGGATTTTTCCTTCACAAGCACGCTTCAGTGAGTCCACAACCGGACGGCCCAGAACCGCTCCCCTGCCGTCCCCGGCGGCTTCAATCGTTCTTTCAATGTCCTCGGGCGCAACCAGAGGACGGGCCGCATCATGCACCGCGACAAGTTCGATCCCGGGCGGCAGCGCGCGGAGCGCGCGCCGCACCGACTCAGCCCTGCTTGGGCCCCCGGCAAGGACGAATTCGCTTTCCTCGGTGAAGACTTCCGCAGCACTTTGCCACCCTGGAGGGACGACCACGATCGTTGCTTGACGCTGCGGGAGCCTGCGGAACCTCTCCAGACTCCACAGAATGAGAGGCTTACCCCCGAGCTTCACAAACGCTTTCGGCTCAGCTCTGCCCAGGCGCCTCCCTGCACCTGCTGCTGCGATAATGACTGCAAGGGTCATAGACCTTTGGCTACCTTTGCAAAGATCATACGGCCGGCGCTTGTCCGGATCGAACCCGTTACCTGAACTTCAATCACCCGGCCCATTGCAGAGCGGCCGCCCTCGACCACCACCATTGTGCCGTCGGGAAGGAAGCCGACCCCTTGGCCTTTTTCTTCGCCTTCCCGCAGAATCTCAACCGAAAGAGTCTGTCCCGGGACAGCCATAGTCCTCACCGCGTCGGCCACATCATTCAGGTTCACAACGTCCACACCCTGCACCTTACCCCGAGCTTTGAGGTTCGCATCGGTTGTAAGGAGCCACCCGCCCATGCTCTGGGTGAGCTCAAGCAGAGCCGCGTCGACCGACCCTCCAGGGGCCGGCGACTCCACAAGCTCGGCCTGCCTGCGCTGCCTGAGGCGCTCAAGCAGATCCAACCCCCGCCGCCCTCTCTCCCGCTTGAGCTTGTCCTTCGAATCCGCAAGCGCATGGAGTTCCTCCACCACAAACCTGGGGACCAAAACACGGCAGCGGATAATCCCGGTTTGAAGCAGCTCACCGATCCTTCCGTCTACAAGCGCACTTGTATCGAGTATCAAAGGCTGGTGCTCCCGCACTTCCTTGCGGAACTCAACGAAAGGAATGATAAACCGAAACCTGCCTTCAGTGTGCAAGAGCAACGTTACTCCGAAGTAGCAAAGCACGGCGGTTGTAACCAAATGAACGAACCTTAAACTTCCTTCCTGGAGTTCCGCCCCGAAGGTCTCAAACAAAACCAGGATCAACGGCCTGAAGAGCAAGGAAAGAACCAAACCGAGGATCAAACCGAATACAATTGCTGATACGGTGGACGTTCCGCCCCTGGCCGAAAGGACCTCAACCCCTACCACCAAAAGCCCGCATGCACAGCCAGCCAACAGGTAAGGGGCCGCATCGACGGGCGATCCGGATCCGTGAAGATAGGTATAAACGGAGAGCCCTATGCCCCCGCAAAGCAAAATAAACAGGCCTCGGACAATATATAAAGCTATTCGCTGCGCCACCTGACACCTCCCTTTCGGGTTCGACCGGCATTTGAAAACGCCGGCTTCACATCCTTTCGAAGGGTTGGAAAAGCCGGTTGTACTCCTCTTGACAAAATCGGTCGGTCATCCCGGCACAGTAATCACATACGATCCTTTCCACCCCTTCCTCCTCCAGCATACTGTAGTACTCGGGCGGAAGCTGCTCGGGCTTGCGCACGTATTCCCGGAAAAGCGCGCGCACGAATCTCTTGGCTTTCTCGGCCATTGCCACGGCCCGGTGGTGGCGGTATAGGCTCTGGAAAAGAAATTTCTTAACCTCCTCCCGGAGCTCCTCCATTTCCGGTGAAAAGCCCACAAGGAGGCGGCCCGCGCGGCGCACGTCCTCCAGCGTGTGCACTCCGGCGGCCTCCAGCGTCGCCACTGTATTGTCCACCAAATCCGTAACCTCTTCATGAATAAGACGAGAAATCGTGCGGGCTACAAGTACGCGCTCGCTGAGTCCGGAGCCGTATCTCGCTTCCACAACGCTGCGGGCCCTGCGCCAGAGTTCAAGTTTTTCGAGCTGGTCGAGCGTTATGAATCCCGAGCGCAACCCATCATCGATATCGTGGTTATCGTAAGCGATCGAATCGGCTATGTCCGTAAGCTGAGCCTCCAGAGAAGGGAAGCACTGGGGCAGGAATTCTTCAGGCACTTCTTCAAACGACTCCCTGCCGTGCTTTACGATAGCCTCGCGTACCTCCCAAGTCAGATTCAAGCCACGGAAACCCGGATATCGGACCTCGAGGTGGTCCACCACTCGGAGCCCGTGCATGTTGTGGTTGAAACCACCGTGCTCCGCCATAAGTTCATTGAGCGCCTCCTGTCCCGCATGACCGAAAGGCGCATGCCCCAAATCATGGGACAATGCGATCGCTTCGACCAAATCTTCATTCAAACGCAAGAGCCGCGCGATCGCCCGCGAGATCTGAGCCACTTCGAGTGTATGAGTCAGTCTGGTCCGGTAATGATCGCCCTCGTGATTCACAAAAACCTGGGTCTTGTACTCAAGGCGGCGGAATGCGGTGCAGTGAACTATCCGATCCCTGTCAAGTTGAAAAGCAGGTCGGTACGGCTGATCCTCCTCCGGGTAGCGGCGCCCTCTTGTTTCAGCACTGAGTGTCGCATAGGGGGCGAGGCGCCCGCGTTCCTCCGACTCTATTTCCCAGCGTTTCGAAGCCCGAACTTCCTTCCGATCGCTCCTCATTCCTGCTCCTCACGAAGTGGAAGTCAACACAGGTCGCCGGCACACGGTGGTGCCCGCGCCGCCCCTTTGCCGGGCCTTCCAAGTCCGAATGCTTTCCTATCGGGCGATATCAATGTTGAGAGGAGGCCGGAACGGCGCCGGTCGCCTGAAGCGACCGGCTGGTATCTTCCGCCCCCACCGCGCTTCTGTCAATCATGCCGCATCGCAGCGAAGGGGTCGGGTTGGTTTTAGGGCGCCGGAGGGTGTAGCATGGAATTGTAAGGCTTCCGCAACGGCTTCGCTGCAATCGCGGGGCTGATCCGCGGGCCTTTTCGGAGGAGCAAATGGCACGTGAAGAAGACCTTGAACTTGCCCGCGCCCTGCTGGAGGCGGGTATCCTCCAGCCCGAGAAGATCGACCAGGCTTTGAAATTCGTTGACCAGCGGGAGGTCCTTGGAATCCGGAAATCCCTCCGCGAGGTACTGATCGAGCTCGGATTCGTAACGGAAAAGCAGCTGGAAGACTTGGAAAACGCCGGAGCCGGTGCGCCTTCCGATCAAGACCAGGTCGAAGAGCGGCCTCAGAGAAGCCCCGGGGTTTCCGAACCTGCGGCTGCGGACTCAAACATTGTAGGCGGCTTCCGGTTGGTCCGACCCGTAGGGCAAGGCGCGCTGGGTACGGTCTGGGAAGCTGAGCAGCTGTCTCTGGGCAAGCGGGTTGCGGTTAAAATTCTCAGGCCCGATCTGGCCCAGGATAAGCAGCTTGTGGAACGTTTCGTACGCGAAGCACAGGCCGCCGCCAAATTGGTCCACCCCAATATCGTGCAGGCCATTGACGCGGGCGAGGACAACGGGACCTATTTCTTTGCAATGGAGTTTGTCGAAGGCCGCAATCTGAAGGACATCCTTGCGCGTCACGGCAAACTTTCTGAAGCAATGGTGCTGAACGTGGCGCGCGCGGTGGCGGAGGGGCTCGCAGCTGCTGCGTCACAAGGGTTTGTGCACGGCGACATTAAACCTGCAAACCTGATGCTCACGCCGGACGGGCAG
>CAZGYL010000520.1:0-4333 GCA_964529985.1 uncultured Planctomycetia bacterium
CAATCGAGATGCGCTTGTAACGTTGAAGTATACGCCGCTCCGGATTCCAGCCCGGCCAATCGGTGTACCCGGGCCTGAACTTCTTCAGTCCCCAAACGCCTGTGAGTTTGAAACTAAGCCGCTCCCTCTTCCAAGGGCGCTGTAGGAGCAAAGTCAGCCGCAGCGGTCCTTGGAGCAGCCAGACAACTACAGCGTAGCGCGGGATACGGTGCCTGTCGCGCACATAGAGAGTCCATGTCTCCCACTTCGGTTTTACACTCTTGCTTAGAATGAGCCGTGCAACCTTTTTGTCGTTGTATGTTACGACGAAATACCGCCTCAGGTCCGCTTTCGGGAAGAAGATCCCATAAGAGGAGGGGCAGGTGAATTGAACCGTGATAATCGGCTTACCGCGGAGTTCAGCGCCGTGGATGCGCGTGTACTTGATAAGGTGTTTAAGGGTTTCGGTACTGGCTGCACCTGTTTCAAGTTTCTTGAGGGCTTCCTCAACAAGCCTGTACTTCAGAGCATCAGGAATAAGACTTACCGTGCCGGTTACTCCGCCTTCCGAGAGACCGAAAGGCTTCCGCCAGGCGCTCTCCAACTTCTGAAGCAGCCGGGCCGCCTCGGTGCGTGAGATGGGCGGCAACTCCGCGGGGTCAAGCCGTCGAATTTTAGGTGGGCGGGCCTTGCTTTCCTTACGGGGGGCTTGTTGAGGGAGCCCCGGCGCCTGCTCGGTGCTCTTGTGGGGCTTTGAGGCGGAGAGAGCCTGAGAGGCACTTTCGGACCTTTCCGGTTCTGCAGGTTTTCGGGCGCTTCTTGCTTCGGCAAGCAGCCCCGCTGCAATACGGATTTGTTCTTCGCTCCCGTACGCGCTTAAGCGATCGAAGAGTGATTGGGCGGTATTTAGAGCTTCTGCGCGAACGGCTTCCCTAAGGCGATTCAGGTCGGCCTCAGCCTGCGCCTTTTGGGCCTTTTCGATCTCTTTCAGAACAGAGTTGAACTTTGCCGTCCATACGGCCGAAGCGGCGAGCTGCGGCCGGCGCGCAAGCAGAGCCCTGAGGGCGCCTCGGGCCTCTTGGAACCTGCCTTCTTTACAAAGCAAGCGGGCCTGCTTCGAGGCGGCCTCAAACTCGGCTTCCGCTTGTGCCCGCTCTTCCGCCTTCGCGATTTTATCCAGGGTTTGCTCAGCAAGCGCGCGTTGCTGTGCCGTCCCGTAGTTTTTGATCAGGAGGGCAAGTCTTCTTGCTTCAGAGAAATTGCGGCTTTTGTAAGCGGTCTTGAGTTTTTCCCAGTCCTCTTTGAAAGCCTGCGCTCTTGCGCTTTCGATTTTGTTTCGGCGCGCCTCAAGCTGCTTAAGAAACCGGGGCTCCTGTGCGAGAGCGGGGAAGGCCCTGTTGAATTCTTCAAGGAGAGACTCGGCTTCCTTGAACGATCGAGATTCCAGGAGCCTCTTGAAACGTTCTTCCGTGCTCTGAAAGCGCGCTGAAGCGAGTTTAAGCGCCTCGCGCTTCTCTTCCCTGCGTTTTGAGTACTCAAAGTGGTGCAGGAAGAGGAAGGCCGAAAGCAGGGCAACGCCTGCGGCCGCCCAAATGACCGGAGCCGCGCTCCGGCTCCGGGGCACCCGTTGGGGGCGGTGCACCATTTCAGGCCTCCGAAGAACCAAGGTTTTGTTTCCGGCGCTTCTCTCTCAGCTCTCAGCTTAGCAAGAAAGAGATCGCGCTGAAAGATCGCCGTTCCGAAGGCCACGGGCCGCGCGAAACAGGGGCAATCGCTGTTGAGGTCTTTTTTCTGCAGGCTATACTGCGGGCTCTGAAGGTTTTCGGTGTGAAAAATTTTCACGGAGGTTCGTGTATGTATCTTGCGACTTTCCTGCCGCCTGACTCAGAGATCACCCAAGTGGGCTGCATCCTGCCGCCCGAGGACCGGGGCCGCGCGGCCGGCTTTCTGCCCGGATTGGGCGAGGGCCGCGTGTTGAATCTTTGCGCTTCGGCAAAGAAACTGGGGATCTCGATTCCCCGTTCTCTCAGGGAGATTCTCAAAGAAAAACGTTTGGGGGAGGTTCGAAGAACGGTTGCGGCGCTCCGCAAGGAATTGAAAGCCTCGCCGCGGCGGTTCCGCCGCTTCGTATTTGAAGAACACTCTGTACGGTTTCTCCCGCCGATCCCTGATCCTCCTAAGATTATTCTTGTGGGTAAGAATTACCGGGAGCACTGCGCTGAGGGGAAAGCCGAAGTGCCCGACTCGCCGGTTATCTTTGCAAAGTTCTCAACGGCCCTTGTGGGGTGCGGCGATCCGATCGTCTTACCCCGTCTTTCCCATGAAGTTGATTATGAAGCCGAACTTGCGGTCGTTATGGGGAGGCGCGGCAAACACATCCCCCGAAAGGATGCTTTCGCTCACATAGCCGGCTATACAGCCCTAAACGACGTAAGCGCCCGTGATTTCCAGTTTAAAGACGGCCAGTGGGTGAGGGCTAAGAGCTGCGATACCTTCTGCCCTTGCGGGCCTGCTCTTGCAACAAAAGACGTTGTGAGGGACCCGCAGAAACTCCGAATCCGGTGCTTTCTCAACGGTTCCGTAATGCAGGACGCCGCAACAGCTCAGATGATCTTCCCTGTAAGCGAGCTTGTGGCGTTTATATCCAAGGTGATTACGCTTGAGCCCGGGGACATCATTGCGACCGGGACCCCTTCAGGCGTCGGGTGTTTCCGCAGCCCGCCCGTTTTTCTAAAGAACGGCGACATAGTAAGGGTTGAGATCGAGAAGGTCGGTGTCCTTACCAACCCTGTGAGAGAAGAAGCGGGACGCAAAGCGCGCGCCCGGCGGCGCAGGCCCGGGAAGGTCTTTGATTGACCTCAATGCCGGCCGCGCAAGCTCAAGGTACAGAATCTCGGGGCGCCTCACGACCCGCCGGCTCCCGAGGCCGCTGCCGTGCGGTCAAGCCAGTTGCATATCGCCTCCCGTAACGCTTCCTGCCCCAGCTCGGGCGAGGCGCCGATGTTGTTGTGCCCCACTTGGGGGAGGCGAAGCAACGCGGCTTTGCTGCGCACTTCCGCAGGAAGCGCTTCCAGAAAGAGATCCAAGTGGTGGATAGGCACAATTGTGTCCGCTTCACCGTGAACCAAGAGCAGCGGTTTCTCTGCAGGCCAAAGTGCGAGCCCCTCAGCCGGCTCGCGGCGCCACGGGGGCACGAAGCAGTATGCGACAGGGAAAACCAAGAGGCGCGTCAGGGGATTTGTCTTTAGGACGTCCGCAAAGATCTGGTTCCAATCTGCAAAAGCTGCGATCAGGCAGAGGCCGTGTATGCGGTCTCTGATCTGCCGCTCGGCTACAGCAAGCGCCGCTGTGGCTCCGCCCATACTGTGGCCGAGCAGGGCGAGCGGTTTCCCGGGGGTTGTGGTGCAGCCCAAAGTCAGGGCGCCTGCAAGATCGTCAACAACGGTAAGGCGGGTAAGCGGTCCCGGCCGGCTTAGGCCGAAGCCGCGGTAGTCGAACATGAGCACATCCCAGCCCGAGCTGAGGCAAATCTCCACGGCAGGTATGAACTGAGCCCCGACGTTCCCTGCATTTCCGTGGGCGTGAACGACGAGGCCTTTGGGCGGGCCCCTGTGGGCGCCGATAATAAGCCAGCCGTGGAGTTCTGTTCCATCGCGGGAGGGGAAGTACACATCGCGCCAATTCCGCCAGCCGAAGTCCGCGGGGGTGACCTCCGGCGGGCCGGGCAGGGGGGCGAAAGCGAGGCTCTCGAACCAGGCACCCGGTTTGGGCATCTCCTCTCCGTTGGTTGTGGGGAGCGCCTGCAGCTTGCGGTGCTGCAGTGGGGCGCTCCGATGTTGCCGCTGCGCTTGCTTGTCGCTAGAATAGCAAACCGCATTCTCGGTGCGCCAGTAGCTCAGCTGGATAGAGCAGCGGATTTCTAATCCGCTGGTCGGGGGTTCGAATCCTCCCTGGCGCGCCAGACGTAAGTCTCATTGCCGCAATATGTTACGTTTGCTGCTCGGGACTCGCCCTTTCGGCAATTATCGCCGCGGGTCTCCCATTGGCTGGGTAACGGCTAGAAATCTGCGGATTATTCGGCGTTTTTGTACTCTGTTGCACTCGACTGAAAACTTTGCTTGCGCCGGGGCTTATCCTGTAGGGGATCATTTTCTGTGCGGGGGATTCGGCGCCTTTGTGCGAAATCCGCTGCGGAGCTGAACCGGCCGATTGAGCAGCGAATTTAAAACGCCCCGAGGCCCCATACTTTGAGGCCACGCGAGTAGGGAGAATCCTCGGGCGGGTGGAAAAGAAGCTCGCCTTAGCCCTGAGGTGCCTCTGTAGGTTCGCTTGGAATCTCAAGCTAACCTGAATC
>CAZGYL010000521.1:0-4314 GCA_964529985.1 uncultured Planctomycetia bacterium
GCGCACGCCGCATACGAAGGTGTGGCTCGAAGGATCGGCCGGAGTGCTGCGCAATTGGGCGGCGCCAACGCGACCTTGCAACAGCCGCTTCAAGCATGTTTTCGTAGGCTGGTCTTCACCGCTTCTCTTCTTCTGCCGCGTAAAGCCCAAGGAACGCTGCAATGTGGTCCTAGGACTGATTGAAGGCTGGCACAGCATGCCCGGCAAACGCCCGCTTCGACTGCAAGTTGAGGGTGCACCGCCCGCCATCGTGGATCTTGTAGAACAAGTAGGTAAGAACGTTCCGGCGCTTTTCGCGTTTTCCGCAAGAGACGTAAACGGCGACGGACGTATCGCAGCCGGAGTTTATCCCGTAACGGGTGCGCCGGATTCAAACACTATTCTTAGTGCACTTTGGATCTTCCCCGCCTCAACCGAACCGTCCGAAGAGGAGATTCTTTCGGGCGGGGCTGATAAGCTTGCTGCGGCGGTAGCCGATGTGGATACCGTTCAAGTTGAAAACAGCCTCGAACTCCTTTTTCCGCCCACCGAAGGGCGAGCCGAAGTTCTGCTCACAGTATGCAGGGGCCGCCGAGCACGCACGCTCCGGGACCCTTTCAAAGTAAAAGAAGCGGCGGCGCTCCGCGATAAAGCGGTTTCTTTTTGGAAAAACGCAAACCTGCCTTTTGACAGAATCGTTATCCCCGACAAAGCCGCTCAGGCCCTTCTTGACTCCTGCATAAGAAATCTTTATCAGGCCCGCGAGTACCGGGGCGATGTGCCGGTCTTTCAAGTGGGTCCCACATGCTACCGGGGTACATGGGCTGCCGACGGGCCTTTCATCCTTGAGGCCGTCACTTACCTTGGCCGCGCCCCAGAAGCCAGAGCCAGCATGCTCATGCAGGTGGACCATGACGACGGCCCGGGAGGCATTGCCTTCTCAAAGAAAAGCGGGTTGCGGCTTTGGATGATCTACAGGCACTGCCTGCTTACAGGCGACAGGGCTTTCCTGGAAAGTATGTGGCCGCGGATCGTGCGCGAAGTGAACCAAATTCGGGCGTATCGTGCACTGACTAGAACCGATCCCTTTCAGGCTAACTGGGGTCTTATGCCCATTGGTTTCGGCGATGGCGGTCTCGGCGGACTGCACAGGGAATACACCAACGTCTACTGGACGCTCTCGGGCCTCAGGGCAGCTTGTGAGGCGGCTGAACGGCTCGGCAAGCCGGAGGCCTCCGATTGGAAAGAGGTATTCCGCGAATACTGGGAGACTTTCGATAGGGCTCGGCGCCGGGATGCGCTCAAGGACCGGTTCGGCAACCTCTACGTGCCGGTGGTAATGAAGGGCGAGCGGCCTCAAGCTCCCCAAAGAGGAGCTTGGGCTTTTCTTCAAGCGATTTTCCCGGGTCGAATCTTCAAGCCCACCGATCCGTACATGGCCGGGACCCTGGCGATGCTGGATTCCAACGTGCGGGAAGGGCTCATTTACGGTACAGGCTGGCTTGCAGACGGGATCTGGAATTACGCAGGAAGTTTTTACGCCCATGCACACCTGTACCTGGGGCATGCCCGGAAGGCCGCAGCCACATTCTACGCTTTTGCAAATCATGCTTGCCCACTGCTTTGCTGGAGGGAAGAGCAGAACTGTAAAGGCGAACCCTACAAAGAGTGCGGCGACATGCCCCACAACTGGGCGAGCGCTGAATATATCCGCTTGGTGCGGCATATGGTTATGCTTGAGCGCGGAAAAGAACTCCACCTGCTCCCCGCCTTGCCCCGCAGGTGGACCTCCCCGGGTATGAAGACGAAATTGGTTTGGGTGCCCACATCTTTCGGCCCTGTGGATCTTCTGCTCGAAATGTCGGCCGATGGGCGGAGCGCCCGCTTTCGCGTAAGGTTCAAGCATAACCTTGAAAAACAGGGTGCGACATTCCTGCCCCTCGAGAAAGTGGTGGTCCACCTTGAGAATTTTTCCCAAAAAGTGAAACGCTTTGAATCGAAAGCGCCGATCGATCCGAGGATACCATCTGACTTCGACCTTAAACTGGAATTCGACAGGTAGTGCCTCGTCCCTCTTGCTCAAGCGGTCGCATCGGCTACGATAAGTGCGGTCGAAATCCCTCAGCTTACCGGTATCGACGGAGGAGGCGGCGCATGGTACTACAAGTCCGCACGGTTGCTGTTCTTTGCTTAAGCGCGATTGTTTTCAGCGTATCCTGCAGGCGGGAGCCCGCCGGGAAACAGAAGACCGAAGAGGCGGTTCCCGTTAAGGCCCTCGCTCTTTTCAACCGGGGCGCAGCCCTGCTTGAGCAGTACCGCTACAGCGAAGCGGCAAAAACCTTTGAGCAGGTTCTTGCGCTTGCACCCGACTGGACAGCCGCCCGATTCAACCTGGGCGTCGCCTGCCTGAACCTCCAGGAGAAAGCCGGTGCCGAAAAGCAGCTGGCCCGAGCCCGCGCGGCTTTCGAAGCCGTTCTGAAAAAGGAGCCGGGCCACCTCCACGCCCGGTTCTGCCTGGGCCTGCTGCTGCAGCATTTGGGAGACAACAAGGGTGCATGTCAGTGTTTCGCCGCTGTATACGAGAAAGACCCCGAGGATCCGTACGTCGGTTACAAGTACGCTGAAACCCTGATCAGCCTGGGCCGTGATAAAGAGGCCGAAGAGGTACTCAGCAGAGTCGTAGCCGACGATCCCGGGTTCGTCTCCGGGCTATACCGCTTGGCGCGGATCTACCTGAGAACCAAAAGACGCGAAAAGGCGCTGCCGCTTTTCAAGAGGTTTAGGGAGCTGAGCAAACTTGAACTTGCAGGAGGCAGTTTTTTGGTTCAGAAGCAATACGGAGCGGTCGGGAAATACTACCTTGCGCTCGGAGCCGACAATCTGCCGCTCAAGCCGCCCGAAACGCCGCAGGTACGTATCCTTTTTTCTCCTCAGGTGCGCAAACTCCCCGTCAAGCTGAAGCGCTGGAACTCGAAAGCCGGAAAAGTCGGACAACACGGATTCTGCGCAGGAGACGTGGACGGAGACGGCGATCTCGATGTGTGTCTGGCGGGCGTAGGGGAAAACGCACAATGTGTGATCTTGGCAAACGATGGGGAAGGCGGGTTTGTGCAGGCATTCGCCGCCGGCCGGCGGGTTGCAGGCTGTGTGCTCGGGGATATCGACAACGACGGGGATGAGGATCTCGTGCTCGGGTGCGAGGGCGTTGACACTATTATGCTCAATGACGGTAAGGGGGCTTTTGCAAAGGGGATCGATCTTCCCGGAGCGGAATCATTTACATGCTCTCTTGCTTTATGCGACGTAGACAGCGATGGAGATCTTGATTCCCTCTGTTTCCGCCTCAAGGCAGGTTCCCTGCCTCTTGAAGGCGCCGAAGCTGCGCCGACCGCTCTTTTTTGCAACAACCGCAACGGCACTTGGAGTGATATGACGAAAGAGGCAGCATCTTTTAAGGCGGCAGCCGGTGCTCTTTTTGATGATTTCGACGACGATAGAGATCTTGACGCACTGCTTGTTCCCGCAGACGGAGGGAGTGTGCGAATTGTTGCAAATGACAGAGCATGGCGGTTCAGGACCCTGCCCGGCCCGAGCATAGGACTTGATGTAAAAGGCGTCTTGGGAGCCACAACCGGAGATCCGGATAGAGATGGGGACCGGGACATTGTGCTTTTGACGGGCGATAAACTGCTTCTTTACCGTAACGTGGGCCGAATGCACTTTTCACTGGATAAAGATTTCGCCGCTTCGTGGTCCCGCTGCGGCGGAACCGGAGCCCAGTTCTGTGACATCGACAATGACGGGGATCTGGACCTGGTCGTTCCGGATGCCCGGCGGACTGAAGGAGGTACGGGACCGCTTCTCCTTCTCAACCTCTGGCCGGAACAGCGATTCGTGGACGCGGCTTCCGTGGACCGCGGGATCTTGCTCCAAGCGCTGGCCTTTGAAAAAGGAACCACTCTCTGCGCAGCGGATTTCACAGGCGACGGCAGGGTGGACCTGCTCTTCGTCCCTCCGGAAGGCTCTCCTGTTTTACTTCAGAACGCCACCGCAGGAGGTCACTGGTTTGCCGTCGATCTGAGGGGACGGCGGGGAAAGGACCAGAAGACCCGGTCGAACAACTCAGCGGTCGGCGCGCGGGTTGAGGTAAAAACCGGTGCGGTAATAGAACAACACGTGGTCGGTATTCCTTCGAGTCTTACTTCGATCCCGCCTTACCGCCTGCACTTCGGACTCGGAGGCAACAAGGAGGTTCAATGGCTTCGTATACTCTGGCCCGACGGAGTACTCCAGGCGGAACTTGAACTTGCAGCCGACCGGATAGCGCCCATAACG
>CAZGYL010000522.1:0-4294 GCA_964529985.1 uncultured Planctomycetia bacterium
CGGAGGTAAATCCCTCCCGGCTCGTCCATTCCCGTGTAAACCGCGTGAGCCTCCACCAGTCGCCGCAACCGGTCGTTGAGGGGCCTCTCGTATCCACCGGGCTCATCGTTCAGGATGACCAGGTCGACTTTCAAACCCCGCAGCCGCCAAAACGTATGGGCTTGAAGAATCTGGCGCACTACGGTCAGATCCCGCAACTCACCGATTCTGACCACCACAACGGGGAGATCACCCGATATGCCGTACGGCCAAAGGCGTGTCTGATTCAAGCGGTTGCGTGCCAATCTTTCCGCCGGAGCTCTGAACCTGGCATGGGGGTAAAGCAATGCGCTTGCGAGCTGCTGGAACCGCCTTGCTTCGTCCGGCTGAATCCGTAGGTGCCTCAACTCGAGCTGCGCGTGGCTCCAAGCCATCTCCGAAGCACGCGTTACAGCCTGCGGATCGCGGTATCGCTCGGCAAGAGCACGGGCCCTCTCGCGCGTGTCGCCCACTGCGTTCACCAAGACGAATTCCCTGCGCTGGTTGGGCGGAACAAGAACGCGGCGCCGAATACTCAGTATCGGATCCAACACATAGCCTGCAGTGTTGGAAAGTTCACAGGTCAAGGCCGCCGGCCGGCCGGGATCCCGGCCGCGTCCCAGAAACCGCACTCTGTCGGTTTCAAAAGACACACCGTTTGACTCCCATCCCAGGGGTACCAAGGCATGGGCGAAATAAATCGGTTTTTCATCAGGCCCTCGCGGCCTGCGCGTCGCAAGGAGGATTTCCCCGCCTCGCACGGCCTCAGTTTTAATGAACAGTTTGTTGAAGGCCGGGTGCTGCCGGTCAGCTTCGTGAGGTGCAAGCACAGGCTCCAAGTAACTTGTGACCTCGAGTTCGGCGGGCTCGCCCGAACGGTTTATCAATGTTATTCTTCGGAGCTCGACATCCTCCTCCGGGTCAACAAGTACGAGCGTTTCGGTTTCAATGTCACCGTCACGCCTGCGGAACTCCGCCCTGTCCATGGGAAAACTGACGTTGTAAGCCGCAGGCTCGCTGCGGATCGGAAGGTAACCCGTGGACCAGATTGAATTCCGCTTTAAATCGCGTATGTAGCAGAAAACCGATCCGCTGTCGCAAGTTGTGTCCGAAGTCCACCGCGTAAGAGCCACGTCCTGCCACCTGCTGTACCCTCCCCCGGCGGAGGTCACCATCACGTGATAGCGGCCGTTGGAAAGAAGGTGAACAGCGGGCACACTTGTGTGGGGGGTATCGTAAGAGCCGGCTGTAGGTGCGATCTCTTCGGGCACAACGCGCGAAGGTCCGCGCTCTTCCACCGCAACCTTCTGTATCGGCGGTGCAATGGGTATCCGCTCGTAGAGAAGGGGTTCTGTGGCCTCAACCTGCGCTCTTGCGTGGAATCTGTTCTGCAGAGCGTTGTTGTGGAAGAAGTTCGCAAGCGCAAGAAGCCCCATAGCCTGGTGGTGCGCCATGTAAGCGTGCACAACGATTCCGACCTCACCTTCACGCCTGCGGCGGGTGAAGTCGATCGCTTCGTACCAACCGTAGCGGCCCTGCAACCCCAGTGCAGCCAAACGCCGCAAGTTTCGAACCGCCTCCCGGGGCGCAAACGGAACTGCAAGCAGCGAGGCGTAAGGTGCAACTACAAGTTCGTTTTCAAGCCCCCGTTTAAGGCCCAATCCGGGTACGCCGAATGCTCGGTACTGATAGACCCGGTGGGCATCCAGGTCGCTGTAAGCGGACTCGGAAATTCCCCATGGGACCTTTCGTTTTCTGGCGTAACGGATTTGAACGGCGACTGCATCCTCACATGCCTTGGCAAGAAGAGAGTTCTCAAAGGCCTTCTGGAAAAGAAGCGGCAGCAGGTACTCAAACATCGTGCCGCTCCAGCTCAGAAGCACTCTTCGCCCTCCCACCGCACCGAAGGGCCGCCCCAGAGCGAACCAGTGCCGCACCGGCACTTCCCCCCTGGCTATACCGACGAAGCTTGCAAGCCGCGCTTCGCTTGCAAGCAGATCGTAGACAGCCCCGTCGTGCCTTTGCTGTTGTACGTTGAAACCGATGCGGAAAAGCCTTTGCTCCGGATCATAGAGAAAACCCAGATTCAACTCACCGCCCAAGCGCCGCATGAGCCGGCAAAGTTCAACGGCCTCGGCCCTCTTCTCCCCGGCCAACCACTTCGCCTTTTCCAATTCCTGGAGAATCTGCCGCCGTGCATCTTCTGAGACTTCTTCTGCCAACGCGCCGGGGACGACCGGATTCAGTCCCTCGCACAAGGCCGCAAGCGAAGGTGCGGAATCGATCCTTTCCATTCCCGCCCGGCGCCCGATTTCGTACCAAAGCAAGTACCGGTCGATCACGTTGTTCCAATCAGCGACATGGCGGTGGAGCTCGCGGGCCCAGAATGCAGCCTCCTCTCCGACCCCTTCAAGCGCTTGAGCCAACTTCCAGCTCGGCTCTCCCAAGGCCCGCATGCAGTTGATCCGGCCTTCGAGGCCCGGCGGAACGTTTTCCAGGAGCGCTCGGATTTCACCCGCCCAACCGGCTGCTTCGCCCCGCAGCGGTCCGGCGGCTTCAAGAAACACCGAAAATGTATCTTGAATTCCATCAAAGGCTCTACGATCAAAAACCGGACGGTCGATCAGTTCTTCAACAGATCTTTCAAGTACCCAGAGGGCCGCCAAAAAATTCCCGCTGTCAACGGTCGATACATATCGAGGCTCGAGGGGCTTTAAAGTTTCAAGATCGTACCAATTGAAGAGGTGGCCTTCGAACCGTTCCAGCTTATCCACGGTGCCCAAAGACCGCACAAGCCGGCTGACCGCTTCGTCGATCGTCGTGTAGCCGAAATCGCAGGCCACTGCTTCGGCCACCAGTCCCAAACCTATATTGGTCGGACTGGTACGCATGGCCATACCGCGCCCGAACGATTCCTGAAAGTTATCAGGTGGAAGAAACGACGTGCTTTCCGTCACAAAGTCAAGAAAATACTGCCAGGTGCGGCGCGCGCTTCGCCGCAGAACTGCGCGCTCCTGAGTCGAAAGCCGCACGGCTCTTCGCTTCTCAGGCCGGCTGAGGTACCAGATAAGCAAAGGGGAAGCAGCCCAAAGACACAAGAAAGGCGTAAGAACCGCAATACCCGCAATCCCTTGTGCAAATCCGATAAAACCGCCTGCAACCGCCGCCGCTGCAATACCTGTAAGCTGCAGCAGCACGGCACCCTGCCGGTGTCGGCTCAAACGCGCCGCGACTTGGGCGGTCGTCCACTGGAGCAAGTACCTGCGGCTTACAAGACGGCGGTACCAAACACGCACGATTGCATCGAGAACAACAACCGCAAGGTGCGGCAGGAGGATAACCTCTGCGGCCGAACGGACCAACCCGTGGAGGGCCTGATCAAAAGGAACGCGTGCAGCCCGTACCGGTGTTGTCAAATAAGTCAAAGCGTCCGACAGCGGGGGGAAGAAAAGAATCACCCCTGCAAGCACTGAAGCCCAAAACGCAGCTTGCTCGCCGAGCAGGGCCGCACCTATAAGGAGCACCAAAAGGGAAGGAGCGAGTAAACTGCGCCTGAGATTGTCGAAGATTTTCCAGCGATTGATTGCGTTTATGGGGTTGCGGCGCTTCCTCCCGTCGGGACCAGGTACCCAAGGGGTACACCAATCCGCAATCTGCCAATCTCCCCGTATCCAGCGGTGTTCCCGGCTCACATAGGTCGTGTAATCCGGCGGAAATTCATCAAATAGTTCAATATCACTTACAAGGCCGACTCGCAGATGCGCCCCCTCGATAAGATCATGGCTGAGAAGCGTCTGCTCGGGGAAGCGCCCGCAAAGGATCCGGTGAAAGGCGCGGACATCGTAGATACCTTTGCCCATATACGATGCCTCACCCGCCAGATCCTGGTAGACATCCGAAACCGCTTTTGTGTAAGGATCCACCCCGACCGGGTAAGTGAATAAGCGCGAGAAACGCGTGGCCGTTGCGCTGGGCAGGGAAACACTGACACGCGGCTGCAATATTACATAGCCCCCTACTATTTTCGATCCATCTGCACTGAACCGAGCCTGGTTGAGGGGGTGAGCCAGTGTTTCGACAAGCCGCCTCGCCGTATCGCGAGGTAACTGCGTATCCGAATCCAAGGTGATCACGAACCGCACATCGCGCAGCAGCGCCGGATCCCCGACTTTAAGGACCTCCTGCGCTTCTTCCTCCGCGCTTTCGGAAAGCAGCCTGTTGAGCACCTCAAGTTTGCCGCGCTTGCGTTCCCACCCGAGGTAGCATTGTTCGGATT
>CAZGYL010000523.1:0-4292 GCA_964529985.1 uncultured Planctomycetia bacterium
CATTCATATCGGTTTTACTCTTTATACCGGAGCGCTTGTAATAAAAACGCTTTTCGGAATTCCGATTATGACGAGCATAGTCGTTGCGGCCGTTTTAACAGGCGTTTATACGGTCGTGGGCGGCCTCCTTGCGGTGGTTGTTACCGGCGCGCTTCAGACCGCGATTCTGCTTGCCGGATCCATGATTCTGACATTTGTTGCTATGACAAAGATCGGAGGCTGGGAGGGGCTGAAGGAGCACGTGGAACCCGCCAAGCTTACCATTTTGCGGCCGGCCTCCGATCCGGCGGGACTGCCCTGGTACTCGGTTTTCCTGGGCTATCCCGTGATCGGCCTTTGGTACTGGTGCGCTGATCAGACTATCGTTCAGCGTGTGTTGGGAGCAAAAGACGCGAACCATGCCCGCGTAGGTCCTCTCTTTGCAGGCTTTTTGAAAATCCTACCTGTGTTCATCTTCTTTCTTCCGGGAACGGTTTACCTGGCCTTGGTCAACAGAGGCGATTTTCCGCCTTTATCCAAACCCGACGAATGTTTCTCTATGGCGATCAAGGACCTGCTGCCTCCCGGTGTAACAGGTCTCATGGCGGCGGCGCTGCTGGCGGCGTTGATGAGCACGGTCTCCGGGGCTCTCAACTCAATTGCCACGCTCGTGAGTTTCGACCTCTACAAACAGTGGAGACCGGAGGCATCCGATCGGAAACTCGTTCTGGTGGGCCGGATCGCGACCATTGTGTGCATGATAGTTGCAATCGTGTGGTCGAAATACGTAGGTCAGTTTGCAAGCGTTTATAAAGGCTGCGTGGACCTGATATGCTACATAGCACCTCCTATTACGGCGGTTTTTGTATTCGGTGTTTTTTGGAGGCGTGCTTCCGACAGGGCCGCGGTATGGACGCTTGCTGTGGGTTCGCTCATGGGGTTCGGGGTCTTTGTTCTGGACTGGTATGATCTTTTCGGCTGGGATATGCCGGCGATGCTCGCTACATTCTACCTGTGCTGCATTTGCTCGTTGCTCATGGTGGTCCTGTCCCTTGTCCGGCCTCACAAGCATACGGAAGAGAGTGTCAAGCTGGTCTGGAATAATCCTCTCGATGCACTCAAGGAAAAGGGGTGGCCGTTCTTGGCCAACTACAAGTTCCTGTCGTTTGCATTGTTTGTGACGATGGTCGCGTGCTACGTCAGCCTCCTTAAACCGGAGGCCGTACCGGCAGTTGATCCGGGCCCCGCCGAGCCCGGTCTTGTATGTACCGTGTACGATAATTACGCGGTTTCGACAAGAGACGGGGCGGAGAGAAGACCGATTGAGAATTTCCACCAAATACTCTTCGCCCAGCCGAAGCCTGTCCCTGTGAAGTCTTGGATCGTGAAGGATTTAAACGGCCTGAAAGACTTCAACCGCGATAGAGTGTACGAGTATAGGGGTTATATAGATATCCCTGCCGACGGACAGTATCAGTTCAACTTGAACTCCGCTCAGAAGTTGGAGATACGCATCGGAAAAGTAACCCTGTCGCTGTACGACAGGACGCTGCAGGTCGGGGGAGAAGCGCGCGGTTTTTCCCGCACCTATATCGGCCAGATACACCTGAAGAAAGGCAAGCACGAATTTCTTCTTTACTACTATCCGGCACAGCCCTGGGTGCCGTTCGAGCTGAGGAACGAATTGGGGGATCCGAACGAGCGCGAGCTCGCGCGCAAGGCTGCATGGGAGAAAACGGCCTGCACGTTTAAGCTTACTTACCAGAATCTGAAGGGCGGCAAAGCAGAGCCGATTCCGGCCGCGCTCTTCTGCCACGAAACGCGTTAGAGAAGGCAGCTTGAGCCCCCTTGAAGTACTTCATGCAATAGGGCCATACCGGGGCCGGAACGTCGGAAGGCGGCGAAAGCCGGGACTAACGGCAGAGTTCGTTCGGGTAGTTGCAGGTGGTAAGCGCGTCGTCCGTAGGGTCGGGACCGCAAACCTTAGGCCCCGGGAGAGGTACTTCGCCGCCGCCGAAGAGGTAATTAAGAGTGGCGATGGCATCGGCTATGTTCAGTGCGCCGTCGTCGTTGGCGTCGGCGGCATCAAGACAGAGGGGCTCTTGCACACCTCCGAAAAGAAACATGAGGATTGGCATCACATCGGCTATATTCACTTCCCCGTCGGCATTGGCGTCACAGCGCTTGAATACGGCTTCAGGCTGTTGCGGTTGGACTCCGTCCTCCATAACCTGCAGAATTTCCTCTTCGCTTAAGGCACGGCGCCAAAGTGCGAAGTCATCCATGTAACCGAAAAACGGCCTGGCATTGTCCACACAATAGCCGACGCGCGCACCCATGTCCCAATTGTTGTACATTTTTCGGGTGGCGCTTGCCTCCGCTACGACCTCTCCGTTTATGTACAGGCGTGCAACGCCGCTCCCGCTGTCGTAAGTTGCAGCATAATGCACCCATTGCTCGGCGGGCACGTAACCGACGTTGTTTATGCTTATAATGTCCTCAGGCGGAGGCACCGGCGTGCGGATGAGGAATCTTGCCATATCGCCCCTGCGCAGCTCGAAATGGCAGAGCTGTTTTGTATACTGGCCGCTGCTCATGGCCATGAAGATTTCCATGTGCTCGTTCATAATGTCGTGGTTGACCCAAGCGGTGACCGTGATCGCATCGGTGGGAATCTCGTCATGGGGGATGGGTGTGGGTAACTCAATGTAAACAGGGTCGGGACCCTCGAAGTGGCCGGCGTTGCCGAAGACCCCTTCGGCGAGAGTAAGCGTGCCCCCGCCTCCGATCGTCCCGTCGTATCCGTTGCCTGAGCGATCGGGCACCACGCCCTCTTCGGTGATTTCCTCGAAGTCGTAGTAAACCATCAGCCCCTCGGTGATCTGACCTGCGGGAAGCCGGGGGCAAATAAGAATGACGAAGGCAGAAGCAATGCAGCACTTCTTCATAAGCACCCTCCCTTTCAAAACCGAACCTGCGGTCCCGGACCCCACTTAGGTGTTCATCGTACAAGCGGCGACTCGGAAATGGAAACGTTTTTTCAGGCCTTACCGGGGCCGTAGTGCTTCGGAGCGCAGGCACCGGGCGGCACAGCGTGACAGAAGAGGCCCTCGGGACGATTGGCCGTTGCATGGAAGGCGGGCGGAGGGAGTATACTGAATATGCTTCTGGTGAATTTGGAAGCGGTGCGGTTGTCGAAAGGAGGTGGCTGGTGAGAAAGTTTGCATTCTTTGCGTTTCTGGGTATCGGTATCCTTTCTGCGCGGTATTGCACGGCGGATTTGATCCACCATTGGACGTTTGATGAGGATTTTTCAGACGCAGTCGGAGACGCAGATGGCACGCCGGTTGGTCTTGCAGACATAACCGATGACGCAAAAGTCGGCCCCGGCGCGCTTATAGTTCACGGTGGCGGAGACTACGTCGAGGTGCCGGACCGGGAAGATCTGAAGTTTTCGGTTACGGACAGCTACACGCTTGCAGCATGGGTGAAACCCGCTCCCGGGACGGCCGGGTACAGAGGTGTGGTAACCAAAGGTCGTGATTCGCCTCCTTGGTGGGGTATTTGGATCGATCCCGCCGACAGGTGGCTTTACGGGGTATCTGCTACAAATACTCTTGTAGGGCCGCTGATCGTGCCCGAGCAATGGACACATGTGGCTATCGTGCAGGACGGTGCTGCAAGTACGCGCGCACTTTATGTAGATGGTCTCTTGGCCGGGACCGATGTGGCTCAGGACGCAGTGAATTTCGGTAACCTGATCTTCGGCGGCGCCGCTTCGGCGGAGGAGTGGTTTGTAGGCGTTATAGACGACGTCCGAATTTATGACGAAGCTTTGAGCGCCGAGGATATAAGCGGCATAAGCGGGATTGCGCCTGTTTTGAACTTGAGCTGCAGGACGGCGGAAGAAGGTGGGGTGAGAGTTTCATGGGAAAACAATCCCCACGCGGATCCGGCTGTCGCCATTCGAATCTTGGTGAACGGAGCTGAGGCTGCAACAGTCCCCGGCGACGCTACGGAAGCGAACTTAAGTGCCGACAGCGTTCAAGAGGGATACAACGAGATCTGTGTCGTCAACTCAAGCGGAGTTTCAGCATGCTGCGGGTTGCTTGTAGGCCTTCCGGAGCCGATACACCATTGGACCTTCGATGAAGACTTTACAGACTCGGTGGGGGATGCTCACGGTACTCCCGTTGGCTTGGCCGATATCACCGACGACGCAAAAGTCGGTCCCGGTGCGCTTGTAGTTCACGGTGGTGGAGACTACGTCGAGGTGCCGGACCGGGAAGATCTGAAGTTTTCGGTTACGGACA